>VBGO01000313.1 GCA_005882525.1 Chloroflexota bacterium | reverse complement strand
TTAGCTGCGGAAAGACTCGGATGTTCTGGAATGTCCGGGCCACGCCATGGCGGGTGATTCGGTGCGCCGGCTCCCCCACCAGCTCGCGGCCGTTGAGCCGAATGCTTCCGGTGGTCGGCCGGAGGACGCCGGAAATGAGGTTGAACACGGTCGTCTTGCCGGCGCCGTTTGGCCCGACCAGGCTGACGATCTCACCGGAGTTGACGTCGACATCGAATCGGTCGACCGCCGTCAGCCCGCCGAAACGCCGGGTCAAGCCCCGAATCTGGAGGACAGCAGACGGCTCGCTCACGTTTTCCACTCCGGATCTTCGACGATGGCGCCGGCGGCCGCCTCCAGGTCCGCGGCTTCCGCATCGGTCACCGCCGGCAGTTCCGAGGCCTCGACCGCGGCCTCGGCGGTGATCAACTCCAGCGTCCCGCCCATCGTTTGGCGCGGACGGATGGAGACGGTCCCCAGCAGGCCTTCCGGCCGGTAGATCATCACCGCGACCAGCACGAGGCTGATGACCAGGTACTTGTAGAAAACGAACTGCTGGAGTACGAAGGGCGGCACGGTAAACGCGATCGCGCCGAGGATCGCGCCTGGAAGACTGCCGAGGCCGCCCAGGATGACCATGATGAAGACCACCACCGTCGTTTGGACGTCGAAGTTGGGGCTGGGGAAGGCATTGAAGATCTGTGCCGCGTTGATCATGCCGACGATGCCGGCCATCACCGCGCTAACCGAAAAGGCGAGCAGCCGGTACTTGAAGGTGTTCACGCCCATGGCCCGCGCGGCTAATTCATCGTCGCGGATGGCAACCCAGGCGCGGCCGGTTCGACTGTTCCGCCAGCGCAACATGCAGAAGATGCAGAGCGCCAGGAACCCGACGAAAATCCAGTAGTACATCCGGAAGTGCGGCACCGGTCCAAGGATCGGCAAGTTCATCGGTAGGTTGAAAGGCTCAACGTTGTGGATCCCGTTTGTGCCGCCTGTGATGTTGAGTCCGTCCGGTCCCAACTGGTGACCGGCCAGCACCGGGGGGCGGTCGAGGTCGAGAATTAGGTCGCGCATGATCAATCCGAAGCCGAGGGTGACGATTGCCAGATAGTCACCGCGAAGGCGGAGCGCCGGGACCCCGACCAGCAGGGCGAAGGCAAGGGTCACTGCGATGACGACCAGCAGTGCCGCCCAGAACGGATAGCGCTGGTGAATCTGGTCACTAGCAACCAGGGCGTAGGCATAGGAGCCGATGCCGAAGAAGGCGATGAAGCCGAGGTTCAGCAGCCCGGCATAGCCCACCACCAGGTTGAGGGCGACCGCCAGGCAGGCATACATCGCGCAGGTGGCGAGGATCAGCGTCCAGTACTGGGCGCCGATCCAGCTGGAATTGTCCTCCACCCACTGCAGAACGAGCGGAACGGCGAAGGCAACCAGGAAGAACGGGATCATGGCGCGCGGGCTGGTAAGCGCTTTGTTCCAGGCGGCCGGCCCGGATTCCCAGAAACGCTTTAGCTGGTGCGGCGACTCGATGGCGGCAACCGATTGCGGGCTGGCGCTCATGCGCGATCCGTCAGCGGCTGACCGAACAGCCCCTGTGGCCGGACCAGGAGTACCGCGATCAGGGCGAGGAAGACGAAGGTGTCCTGGAACTGCGTGCTGATGAAACCTCCCACAAGGCTTTCGAGGACGCCAACGAGCAGGCCGCCGACCATGGCGCCCCGGATGTTCCCGATTCCGCCGATGACGGCGGCCGTAAAGGCCTTGATCCCCAGCAGGTAACCCATGAAGAAGTCGACGCTGGCGTAGCGCAGGCCGAATAGCACGCCCCCCATGCCGGCCAGCGCGGATGCAAGAAAGAAGGTGACCATGATCACCCGGTCGACGTCGATCCCCATGAAGGTCGCCGCCTCACGGTCCTGGGCGGTCGCCCGCAGCGCGCTGCCGAAACGGGTGCGGAAAACGAAGGCGTCCAGGGCAACCATGAGGGCAACTGCTACGGCGAAGAGAATGGCCCCTGTTAGTGGCGTCACGGCATTCCCCAGGTGGAAGACCGTTTGCGGGACGAGGGCGTTGCTCGCCACCAGCACCGACGCGGGGCTGACCCAGACCTGGACCGCACTCTCGAGAAAGAGCGAGACACCGACGGCGGTGATGAGCGGCGCCAGGCGATTTGCGTTGCGGAGCGGGCGGTACGCGACCCGCTCGATGCCGACGCCGAGCAGGCCGGCGCCGCCCATTGCCACCACCATCATCAGCGCGACGGCCAGCCCGGCTGGCACCGCCGCGACCTCGTTGTGGACGAGCACGCCGGCCACCCCCGCGGCCAGGAAGGCTCCGACCATGTAGACGTCGCCGTGGGCGAAATTCAGCATCTCGAGGATGCCGTAAATCAGCGTGTAGCCGAGGGCGATCAGCGCATAGAGGCTTCCCGCCTCCAGGCCATTGACCAGTTGCTGCGGGAAGTTCTGCAGAAAATAGTCCACGGCAATCAAAAAGGGGACGGGAAAGGCCCGTCCCCTTCCTTCTTACTCCTTTAGCCGGAGACTTGCTTGATAACCACCATCGCGTTGCCCTTCGCCTGGTACACGTAGATGCCGCCGCCCTGGACGTCTCCCTTCGCGTCGAACTTGACGGAGCCGAAGATGGTGCTGAACGTGTCGCTGCCGAGATGGCTGAGCACGTCGGTGCGCGAAATCTTGCCGTTCTTTACCGGCGAGTTCTTGATCGCCTGCATCAGCACCTGGGCGGCCTCGTACGCCGAGCCATAGAAGGGGCCGGCCTTGCTGATCGCATCGGAGCCGTACTCGGCCTTGAAGGCGGCCACGTAAGCGGCGGCCGCGCTGCCCGACACGCCGGCCGGATCGGCGGTGATGTTCGTCGCATAAGCGCCTTCGTACGCCCCCTGCGAGGCTGCGATGATGGAGGGGTCTTCCTCGCCGTCGGTGCCCAGGAACTGGATATTCTGGCCGATGGTCAATCCCTGTTGCTTCATCTGGGAAACGAGTGGCGCCGCTTCGGGCCCCTCATCGGCGAAGTAAACCCAGTCCGCGCCGAACGACTTGATTTTGGTGATAACCGTGCCGAAAACCTTCTCCCCCGCCTTCACACTTTCGCGCTGGGTCGGGATGCTCTTGGCCTTCAGCGCCGCCTCGGTCTTGTCGGCCAGGCCGGTCGAATAGTCGGACTTGGCGTCCATGACGAAGACCTTCTTGGCCCCCTGGTCGATCATGAACTTCGCATCGGCCGGGCCCTGCGCATCATCGCGGGCGCAGACCCGATGGGCGACGCTGTGGCCGGAGTCTGTGACCGCCGTGTCTGAGGCCGACTCGCTGACCAACGGGAGCGGCGGGCTGGCATTCTGGAGGCCCTGGACGGAACCGTTGACAACTCCAGAGTTCATCGGCCCGACGATGCCGAGCACGGTCGGATCAGAGATGCCCTGCGCCTGGAGCGTCTGGGCGGTCTGCGCATTGTGCTGGTCATCCCAGATCAGCAGTTGCACCTGCGTCCCGCTGACACCGCCTGCCTTGTTGAAGTCCTTGACCGCCGGACCTTGTCGGGTTTGTTCGCCGTGCCGCCCGTGCCGGTGCCTCCGCCGCACGCGGCCAGCCCCACGCTGGCCAGGGCGGCAAGGATGAGAATCCTTGGCTGTGCCATCCTCCCTGTCGACCTCCTCTTCTTTGTGAAGACCTAAATTCGGTGCGCTCTTTATACACGGTTGGATCACGCAGAGCAACCGCCGGCCGCCCGGCTCTAACCCTTTCTAATTCGGGTCGTGCACAACCAGGCCAGGATGCCGGGTCAGCGCCTCGAGGACAGCGTCGACATCCGCGGCCGTGTTGTAGTAGTGCAGCGAGATCCGCAGCGCGCCGTCACGGGTGGAGCAGAGGAGGCCCTCACCGGCGAGCGTTTCGACCAGCTTCGCGGCATCGGTCGAGCGCACCATCACGAGCGGGCCGCGCGC
>VBGO01000298.1 GCA_005882525.1 Chloroflexota bacterium | reverse complement strand
TTCCGGTTGCTCTGCCCCAGCGCGGCCGTCTAGTTCAGGCGGCCATGCGAGCCAGGACGTCGGCGATCTGAAAAGCCGCTCCGGGATCGGCCGCCGCTCGGGCGCGTTCCCCATCGGCGATTCGCTCCGACTCGGTCCGCGCGAACCAGCCGGTGACCGCCTCCAGAAGGTCCGCGGGCCGCGGCACATACTGGCCGAGATCGCGGCGGAGGACCTCCTTGACGTTCCCCGCTTCCTGACCGGGCAGATTCCCGGTGAGCAGCAGCGGACAGCCGCACGCCAGCCCCTCGGCGATCATGCCGGGTCCGGCGCGGGTGACCAGCAGATCCGCGGCGAGCAACAACTCGGGCATGTTGTCGACGAACCCGAAGACGTGGACGCCCGAATGATTGTCCTGGCGGATCCCTTCGGCGAGCGCCTGGTTGCGGCCGCAGACCGCGAGCACCTGGATGTCGAGCGGCGAGCGGGCAAGTGCCGCCGCATACTTCCGGAGCGGCTCGGTTCCATCGCCGCCGCCGGCCAGCAGAACCGTCGGCGCGTGTGGCCGAAGCCGAAGCCTGAGCCGCATCGACCGCTTGTCGGTAAATCCCCGAATGGCGTCCTGGAATCGCGGATGGATCGGCAGGCCGGCCTTGACCAGCCGCTCGGCCGGCACGCCGCGCCGGCGGCAGAGATCGTACGCCGCCTCCGATGGACAGATGATGCAGTCCGCTTTGAGATCGGTCCACGCCTCATGGAAGTCGACCCAGTCGGTGATGACGGTGATCCGTGGGACCCCGTATGGCATGACGTCTACGGCGACGTGGTTGAGCAGCGGATGGAAGCTGGCGACCAGGGCGGGCCGGGGCTCCAACGCGCCGCGCAGCTTGCGCCGCAGACCGCGCCCGACCGCGTGCTGGAAGAGGCGGACCGTCGGTTTGAGGTTGGTGGCGTGGTATGCGGTGGCCCACAGGAACGGTGCCCGCCGGGTGATCGGCCCGTAGAGGGCCGTCAGGCGTCCGGCGATGACGCGTTGATCGGCCATCGGGTCGTAGCAATCAACCACGAACTGGTTCGGGTAGCGCCGGTGCAAGGCCTCGGCGACCGCCTCGGCCGCGGCGCGATGGCCCGCGCCGGTGTCGGAGAAGAGGAAGAGAAGGCGCTTGGGGGCGGACACGCCGAGGCGCATCCTAGCGCACCACGCCGGATGGTGGCGGGATCGGAGGTTTGGGTCACGGCCGGGGTGGCTATTAGTTTGGAGACCGGTGCCACGGGCGCGCCCCCAACGGGAGGCGTCGCGGGCTCGCCGCAACTTTGCTGCCGGTTCGCGGCCGGCTGGTGCGCGTTTGAAGTTGACCGCGTGGTGACCAAACCGCGACCATGAGGTGGCGCCCAGCGTGATGAAGGAAAGACGTCCATGAAACCGCTCGCGATCGTCAGCTTGCATGCCTCGCCGGTCGCCGCCCTGGGGGCAGGCGAAAACGGTGGGATGAACGTTTACGTCCGGGCGGTGTGCGAGGAGCTGAGCCAGCGCGGCATCCCGACCGAGGTCTTCACCCGCCGGTCCAGCCCGGAGGGGCCGGACCGCATCCAACTGGCCGAGCGGAGCTGGGTGACCCGTCTGGCTGTGGGACCCCCGGAGGACATCGAAAAGTCACGCCTCTTCGATCTCCTTCCCGACTTCAGCGAGGCGATCGTCGGCGAGCAGCGCCGCCGCCGGGTGGGCTACAGCCTGGTCCATAGCCACTACTGGCTGTCCGGTTGGGTGGCCGCCCGTTTGCGCGATGAGTGGAGCCTGCCGTGGTTCCACACCTTCCACACCCTGGCTCGCGTCAAGAACGAGCGGGTCGCGGAGGGCGCCCTGGTCGAACCCGAGCACCGGATCGCGGTCGAGCAGGCGATCGTCCGGAACTGCGATCGGCTGATCGCGTCGAGCGCCCAGGAAGCCGATGACCTCGTCCGCCTCTACGGCGCATCGCGGAGCCGGCTGAGCGTCGTGGCGCCGGGCGTCGACCTCGAGGTCTTCAAGGAACGGCCGGTTGGGGCGCTCCGCAAGCGCCTCGCCCTCGGCGACGCCCGGGTGGTCGTTTTCGCCGGGCGCCTCGAGCGCCTCAAGGGCGCTGAAACCGTGATTCGGGCGATGGCCATTCTGAGCGTCGATCGTGCCCCGGCGGAGCGGCCGATCCTATTGGTGATCGGTGACGACAGTCACAACGGCGCCAGTGAGAGCGCGTTAAGCGGCGGCGAGCGGGCACGGTTGGAAGCCCTGGCCGGATCGCTCGGCATCCACGATCAGGTCCGTTTCATGGGATCGGTCGTCCAGCCGGCACTGGCCGGTTACCTCAGCCTGGCGGCGGTCTGCGTCGTCCCCTCCTACAGCGAATCCTTCGGCCTGGTGGCCCTCGAGGCGGCCGCCTGCGGGACGCCGGTCGTGGCGGCACGCGTGGGTGGCCTCCCCACGATCGTCAAGGACGGCCTGACCGGTTTCACCCTGGTTTCCCACGAGCCGGCGCAGTACGCCGAGCGGATTGGCCGCCTACTGGGCGACGAGGAGCTGCGGCTCTGCTTCAGCCGTCGCAGCCGGCTGGTCGCCACGCAATTCACCTGGAAGGAGACGGTTGACCGGCTGGTGGCCGAGTACATGGCACCCCGCCAGCCCGCGTTGCGTCCGGCGGTCGCCGGCTAGCCAGCGCGACCCGGACGCCGGTTGTTGACTTCCGAGCCAGGGTTTGATTGAATGACCAAAAGCTTGATTGGTTGACCAAATAAACCCGGGAGCGTGCCAGCAGTGCCCGATCAGACGAAGGAACGGATCGTCGACGCCGCGTACCGCACGCTCGTGAAGCACGGCTACCACGAGACGTCCATGAAGGACATCGCGGCCGAAGCGGGCCTGGCGCCGGGGCTAGCGCACTACTACTTCGAAACCAAAGAGGACCTGCTGGTGGCCGCGATCGAGCATGGATGCGAGCCGGTGCTGCGTGCCTGGGAACAGGCCGGCATCAA
>VBGO01000312.1 GCA_005882525.1 Chloroflexota bacterium | reverse complement strand
CAACGAGACGGCAATTTCTGACCGTTGGCGGCGTGGCGCTTGCCGGTGCGGTGCTGAGCCGCAATGTCGCGGCCGGCATCATCAAGGACGTAGGCGCGAGTTGGAGCGGTGGGCCAAGCGCATCGCCGGCATCGAGCGCGGCTGCAACGCCGTCGGCGACCGCGACAGCAACCCCCACGCCCACTCCCGCACCGACGCCGGCCACGGTTACCATCCCAGTGCCGGTCTACCAGCAGAGCATGGTGCTCGACTGTGAGACTGCCGCCCTGCAGCAGGGCCTCGCCTATTACGGGATCAACGTCAGTCAGGCGGATCTGTTCGCCGCGGAGTACGCCGACACCCGGCTGCCGGTCATGGGCGCGAACCACACCGTCCGTTTTTGGGGCAATCCGTATTCGAATTTCGTCGGCTACGTCAACGGCAGCGACTGGACCCCGACCGGCTTCGGCGTGTTCTGGCCGGTCATCCAGCGCCTCGCCCGTGCCCACGGGCTTCCGAATGCGATCGGTGGCGAGGGCTTCGCCCCCAGGCGGATCTATAGCGAGCTCGCGGCAGGTCACCCCGTGCAGGTCTGGATCCAGACGCGATTTGCCCGCGTCCAACTTGGTACCTGGACCGCATGGGATGGCACCCAGGTCCGCTACTCATACGCCGAGCACTCGGTGACCCTGAGCGGGGTTTCCCCGACCCAGGTGCGCGTCAACGATGTCTTGAACGCGAGTCAGTACTGGGTCAGCAAGTCGCTGTTCGAGGCGAATTTCGCCGACTTCAACAACATGGCGGTGATCTTCCAGTAACGTACGAGCGGTAGGCGCGATAATGGACACCGATCCAGTATTTCTCGGCGCGATCGCGTGGGGATCGTTCGCCGTCTTCCTTGTCGGTGCTTTAGTCGGCACCCTCTTCCTCGAGCGCGCCTATCGCCTCGCCCTGGCCGTCTTCATCGTCGCCACCGTAGGCGGCTTCACCTTCTCGTACCTTGCCGGTTTCTCGGTTGGTCGCTTCACGGCGCTGCTACCGCTGGTCGTGACCGCCTTCGCCGTCACACGTGATCGCTCGGTGCGCCTTCAACTGGCAGCGCAGGTCGCCGCCATCGGCGTTTATGTCCTGCTCGCCTGGATCGTCGCTGAAGAGGTTCACTTCTGGGGAATCCAGTTCATGCTTCCGCTCTGTCTGGTGGCCTATGCGGCCGCGCTAATCTTTCCGCCCGGTCGGAAGCCTGCCCAGAGCCCGTAAACACTAGGCGCAGCTGGCTGGTTTTAGCGGTGCCGCCGGTAGTGCAGCCCGACGGTCCCGTTGCTCCACGCGGTGCTGGAGACCAGGTCGAGCTGGTAGGACTTGGGGTCGTCGTCGAACAGCCGGGTGCCCTCGCCCGCCACGTAGGGGAACAATTCCACGTGGAACTCGTCGATCAGGTCGAGCCGCATGAGTGACCGCCAGAAGCTGACGCCGCCCCAGACGACGATGTGGCCGTCGCCGCCTCGCCTGAGCTTGTCGATCTCCTCTGCCGTGTCACCAGCGGCGATGGTGGTGTTGGCCCAGTCGGCGGTCTTCAGCGTGCGGGAGAAGACGACCTTGCGCGCGGGGTTCAGGATGTGGCCGACGGGATGGTCGGTGGCCGCCGCGAGGGCAGCGGCCATGGCCTCGTAGGCGACGCGGCCCATGATGTGCGCGTACGCGCTCCGGTAACGGTCGAGTGATTGCTCCTTCTCCGCCGGGTCGTCGGGCAGGCCGAAGCAGAACCGCCAGTACTCGGTGCCCTCGTCGGCGAGAAGGCCGTCGAGCGAGTAAAAGAACAC
>VBGO01000064.1 GCA_005882525.1 Chloroflexota bacterium | reverse complement strand
TGGACATCGCCCGGCAATCGATCCACTCTTCTGCAGCGCGGCTCGTGCTTACCATGACCGGGTCATCGGCGTTGTCCTTTCCGGGACGCTGGACGACGGAAGCGTGGGCTTACGGGTGATCCGCCAGGAAGGTGGCACCGCCATCGTGCAAGATCCCGACGAGGCCCTCTTTCCACAGATGCCCCGCAATGCGATCGACATTGCGCACCCGCAGCACGTCGCACCGGTGGCCGAGATCGCGCGACTGATCACCACCCATGCCGGGAGGCTTGACAACGAACGAGGGGACGGAGGAACCATGAACGCAGACGCCAGGTCGAACGGGCAACAGGCCGCCGTCGGCGCCGGCGATACGCCGGGGATTCCGAGCGGGATCGCCTGTCCGGAGTGCCATGGTGTCCTCTGGGCGGCCGCCGACGACCAGTCGCCGGCGTTTCGCTGCCGCATCGGCCATACGTATGCCGCGGAAAGCCTGCTGACCGCGCATTCATCGCACCTGGAGGCGTCGCTCTGGGCGGGCGTCCGGGCGCTCGAGGAACAGGCCTCGCTGGCGAAGCATATGGCCAACCGCGCCGAGCAACGGGGTGACCAGCACGGCGCCGCCCGTTACTCGGACCGCGCCGGGGCGGCCGGCGAACATGCGGCCCGGATGCAGGCGATGTTGGTGGCCTGGACCGCCAGGGCCGCGGCCGGCTGAGACTCCGTTCGCAGCTCGCGGCCTGAGGGGGATTAAGCCTGCTCGACGGCCTCCATCAACAGGATCACGCTGCGGCCACCGTCGGGCCCACCCATAGCGGTGCACTGGACGCGGCAGGTGAAACTCTTGCCGCGACGGTTGGTCGCCTGCACCGTCAACTCCTGTAACCCGTTGCCGCTGTTGAGGCAGTTCTTGATCGGTTTCGCCAGCTCGTTGAGCGGCAGCCCGATATCGAGCCCGAGCATCGGCTGGCCGATGGTTTCGGCGGCCTGCACCCCCCACATGTCCTGGGCCCGTCGGTTCCAGAGCTGAACCCGCAGATCCCTGTCGAGGACGGCCACCCCCAGCTGGAGGTTGGCCATGATCTGCTCCATGAAGGTGTTGACCTGGTTCAACTGGATGCTGCGATCCTGCAACTCGGTATTGATCGTCTGCAACTCGGTATTCGTTGACTCCAGCTCTTCGTTCATGGTCTCGAGCTCCTCATTGCTCGATTGGAGCTCCTCGTTGGTCGTTTCCAGCTCTTCGACGGTGGACTGCAGCTCCTCGTTGGTCGTCTCCAGCTCCTCGTTCGTCGACTGCAATTCCTCGGAAGCGGTTTCCAGCGCGTGTTTCGAGCGCTCCAACTCCCGATTCACGCGGTTGTAGCCGCTGACATCAGTGAACGAGATGCTGGTGCCGAGCAGTGTCGCTCCCTTGTCGATCAGCGGCACCACCTCCACGTCGAAAAACTCGGGCTCGGCGTTGGCTCGCCGCCGCTCGACATCCTGGACCTTCACGGTCTTGCGGTGCCGGTGCGCCTCGTCGATCATCGAGCGCAGGTCCACCGGACGGTAAGAAATCTCAAGATCCTGAAGTGGCCGGCCGACATCAGCGGTGACCAGGCCGAAGCCGGAGCGCGCCCGATCGTTGATGGCGGTGATGATCCCGCCGGTGTCGGTCACAATCTGCGCGATCGGCATGGCGTCGGCCATCAGCTCGCGGACACGCGCCTGACGGGGCATGATGTTGGACGGCTCGAGGTTGCCGGCCTGGGCGAGCACGACCAGGCGATCCTTGAGGCTCTCGTGCGGAACCTTGGTGAAGACGCGCTGACTGGGATCGACAGCTGTAAAAAGCGCGGTTCGGGTCAACAGCATCTCCGCCTTGCCCAGGAACAGGTAACCCTTGTCCGTCAGCGAATAATGGAGCCGCGCCAGGATCTTGGCCTGCGCCTCGGCCTCGAAATACATCAGGGTATTTCGGGAGATGAGCAGATCGATGCGTGAGATCGGGGCATCCTGCATCAGGTCGTGCCGGCCAAAGATGATGGAGCGACGGAGGTCGCCGCGGAGCACATAATGGTGTCCCTCGCGCTCGAAGTACTTCTCCCTGAGGACCGCCGGTACTTCTTCGAGGTCTTTCTCCTCGGCTCTTCCCTGGCGTGCCTGGGCCAGCGCCTCCTGGTCGACATCGGTGGCGTAGATCTTGGCCCGCTCCCGATACTCTGACGCACCCAGGGCCTCGCCGAGAAGCATGGCCACGGTGAAGGCTTCCTCGCCGGAGGCGACACCGGCGCTCCAGACCCGGATCGGTTCGTAGCGTTGCTTGCTCGCGATGATCTTGGGCAGGATCTCGGTTTGCAGGTACTCCCAGGCGGGCCTGTCACGGAAGTAACTGGTGACATTGATCAAGATGGTGTTGAAGAGGGCCACGAATTCCTCCGGGTGCAGTTGCAAATGATCGAGATAGGCGGCGTAATCCTTGGCACCCACCTGTGCCATCCGCTTCTGGACCCGGCGTACCAGCGTCGTTCGCTTATAGCCGCTAAAGTCGAAGCCGCGACTCTCCCGAAGGTATTCGAGGAGTCGCTCCAGGTCGGGCTTTTGCGTCTGGTCGCTCACCGCACCACGCCCTCGGCGACGAGTGTCGTGAGCGCTGAGGGGATCTCGTCGAGGCGAAGAATGAAATCCGCATGGCCTGACTTGATCGCCGCGGCCGGCATGCCGAAAAACTCCGCGGATTCCTGGTCCTGAGCGATCACCGTGCCACCCATCTTCTTGATCGCCCCGACCCCGAGCGAACCATCGCTGCCGGTCCCGGTCAGAACTACGGCGATGGCACGCTCCTTGTAGCTGGCCGCCACCGATTCGAAGAGCAGGTCGGCGCTGGGCCGCACGAAGTGGACCAGCTCGGAATGGGAGAGCGAGAGGGTTCCGTCCGAATTGACGAGGAGATGGCGGTCGGGTGGCGCGATGTATACGGTTCGCGGCCGGATCCGGTCGCCTTCGGCGGCCTGCACGACTTCGAGACTGGTCCGCCGCCGGAGAATCTCGGCCATCAGGCTCCGATGGCGCGGATCCAGGTGCTGGACGACGACGATCGCCGCCGGAAAGTCGGCGGGAAGGCCGGTCAGCACCTCGCCGATGGCCGCGATCCCACCGGCGGAGGAGGCCATCGCGACGATGTCGAACTCGGCTCCAGGAAACCGCTGGGCAGTTTTCGGCGCGTCGAGATCGGTCCGCTCGGGTGACGGCGGCTCTTGGTGGACCAGTTCTGCCCTTCCTGTGGCCCATGCTACCCCTCCCACAGACTGGTAACCGGTCAATAAGAGCGTAGTATCGAGTCAATGGCACGCGCCAGCCAGCCGAGTACATCCATGACCGAGCTGTACCTCATCCAGGGCGAGGTACCAGATACGCACGATCTCGATGATGCCCGCCAGTGGGTCACCATCTATCGAGAGCTGGTCACCTTTGCGGATCGGACCCTCAATCGTGTGCGGCGAGAAGGCGGCGGCAACGTGGCCAGCGATGCGGATGAGCGCTGGATGGAAGGACACCTCCGGCGGTTGCAATCGCGGCTCGACTTTTGGGAGCGACGCCTGTGGGAGCTGGCCGGACTGGATCTCGATGTTCGTCGCCGCGTGCTCAGCTACGCGGGAAAACGGCTGGGCCTCACGCGGCGGGAGGCGGAGTTGCTCGCCTACCTCGCCGGGCGGCCGGGACAGTTCTTTTCGGCGACCCAGTTGGTCACCCTTGCCTGGGGAGCGCCGGGACTTTCCGCGGAGCAGCTTCGCACCTACGTCGTCCGCTTGCGGCGCCACCTGGCGACCACCGGGGTCCCGGCTCGGCTGGTCAGCGAGCCGCGCCGCGGCTACGGGCTGGTGTTCACAGCGTGAGTAACTCGCTCCCGAAGCGCAACAACAAAGTCATCCGACTTCGTCCCCGCCGAGCGGCGGCCGATGAGCCCGCTTCCCTGATGGCGATCAAGGTCCGCAACCATCTCTCGTTGTTGCAGGGATATGCCGACATCATGGAGGGCCTGTCGCCGGAGTTGAAGACGCAGATCCTCCGGGTGATGGCTGAAAAGACCCGGGAGCTCGGCGCGACGCTCCAGCCGTTTACCGAGCGGACCCCGGCGGGACGGCCCGCGATTGCGGATTACCGCCGGGTGCGCGAACGGACCCGCAGCCTGATGGCCGAGTATCGCCTGTTGCTGGCACGCCTTCAGGACCGCGTGTCGGAAACGCACGACCAGATCAACACGCCGGGACAACACTGAGCTAGCTGCCTCCGCGCCTGCCAGACTGAACGCCGGCATGAGCGAGCGTCACGCTGTGACCGTCGTCGAACTACGGGTGCTCGACGGGCCCAACCTGTATTTCACCCGGCCGGCGATCAAGCTGACGCTGGCGGTGCCCCCCTGGCTTGCCATGCCGGACGAGCGGGTCCAGCCGCTGACCGAACGGGCCGGCTTCGCGCCGGTTGCCAGCCCGGGTGTGCCGGACAGCGATCAACGACGGCGGTTCATCGCCCGCTTTGCCGTGCACCTCACGCGCGCCCTGGCGGATGCAACGGCGACCCATCTCGCCATCCGGGGCCGGCCCGGGCCGGACGCCGACCAGGTGGTGATCGCCTTTGTCTGGCGCCGCCAGCAGGCCGCCGAAGCATTTGCCCGCGAGCTGGCGCCGCTGCTGGAGGTCGCTCTCGACGGTCGCCGATCGATGGAGCGCGCGCTAGCCGATGCGGCGCATCGTCTGGACAGGGTTGAGCCCGGGCCGGCACCGAGCGTCCTGCGTCCCACGATTCCGATCATCGCCGTCACGGGAACCAACGGCAAGACCACCACCGTGCGGTTGATCGTCCAGCTCGCGCGTGCCGCCGGGCACACCGTCGCCTCCACCACGACCGACGGCGTGTACCGCGATGACGAGCTGGTGGAGGCCGGTGATTACTCCGGATTTAGTGGCGCGGCGAAGGCGCTGGCACAGCCGGGCATCGACGTCGCCGTGCTGGAGACGGCGCGCGGGGGCATCCTGCTGCGCGGCATCGGCACCGACCACAATGACGTGGCGGTCGTGACCAACGTGACCGAAGACCACCTCGATCAGTACGGGATCCGGACGCTCGACCAGCTGGCGGAAGTCAAAGCCAGCATCACCCGGATCACCCGGCCGGGGGGCTGGGACGTCCTCAACGCCGACGATCCGCGGGTGCTGGCCATGCGACGGCAGGCGGCCGGCCGGCCATGGCTCTTTTCGCTTGACGCGGACCACCCGGCGATCCGCACGACCCTGGCGGAGGGTGGCCGGGCGATCTCGGTTCTGGACGGCGCCCTGGTCATCATGACTTCCCGACGGCATGTCCACCGGCTGCTGCCAGTGGTCGACGTGCCGGTGACCCTGGCCGGCATCTCCAGCCATAACCTTCGGAACGCGATGGGCGCCGTGGCTGCCGCGCTCGGGGCCGGGATCCCGGAGGCGGCCGTCGTCGACGGGCTGCGCTCCTTCGTGCTCGATCCCGAGCGCAATCCCGGGCGGGCCAATCTCTTCGAGATCGACGGTCGGGTGGTGGTCATCGACTACGCCCACAACGAGGACGGGATGCGCGGGCTGATCGAGATCTGCCACGGGCTGCGCGTTGCAGGTGCGCGGGTCTTGCTCTCGTTTGGCTCGGCCGGTGACCGGACCAATGTCATCCTGCACCGGCTCGGATACACGGCGGCCCGCGGTGCGGACCAGGTTGGGATCGCACACCTTTACCGCTACCTGCGCGGGCGCGATCCGGAGGATCTCGCCCGCCGGCTCCAGGCCGGCGTGATCGACGGCGGCAAGCCCGAGGCGCCGGTCTTTCCCAACGAGCTCGAGGCGCTCGAGTGGATGTTGACGGCGTCGCGGCCGAATGATGTGATCGCGATCACCGCGCTGGCGCAGCGGCCCGAGGTCTTTCAGTACCTGCGCGACCGAGGCGGGGCGCCGGTCGGTCCACCCCGCATCCGGGAACTCGTGCAGCGCGCCCGGCGCTAGGTCCCGGGAGAGACCGGCATCGCCCGGCGCGCCTCGAGATCGCGCCAGGTGTCGGCCGGCTTGTCGACGCAGAGCAACACGACGTCTCCCGGCTTTGAGCCGTTCAAGGCGGCCTCGATCGCGGGGTGCTCATCGATGATGATCTCGGCACTCTGGACGCGGCTCTCGCCGGCGGCCTTGATGCCCTCCATCACGAGCCGGGCGATCTCACCCCGCTGCCGGCCCCGAGGATTCGCGTCCTCACGCACGATCAGGATGTCGAACACCCGCGCCGCCACTCGGCCGAGCTCGCGAATGTCCTCATTCCGGCGATCGCCGGGGGTGGCGATCACGCCGATGCGCCGGCCCGGCTCCGGCCCGTTGACGCCCGGCGCGGTCAGGCGCTCGACGAAATCGCCGGCCATCTGGAGCCCATGCGGGTTGTGGGCGTAGTCAACGATCACCTTGACCCCGTGCAACTCGAACATGTTGAGGCGTCCGGGGGCCTCGTGGAACGACGGGTGGAAGCTGCGCAGTCCCTGCCGGATGTCGTGGACGTGCGCACCTGCGGCATGCGCTGCGGCCGCCGCCGCGAGGGCGTTCTGGACGTTTGCCCGCGCCCGACCTTCGAAGGTAGCCGGGATCAAGTGGACCCACGCGATCTGCGTGCTGCGCCGGCCCTCGCGCAGCACGATCATCTCGCCGCCGCCGGCTTGCTTCTGGATGAGGAAGGCCTTGCGGCCGCGTCGCACCCAGCGGTCCACGAGCTCGTTATCCTCGCGCATCGAGAAGAGGATCACCGACCCGCTGCAGTGGGTTCGCATCTCGGCGACCAGCTCATCATCGGCATTCAGGACGGCAGCCCCGGTGCGCGGTACGGCCTCGACGATCACCCGCTTGATGGCGGCCAGCTGCCGCAACGAGGTGACCTCCTTCAGCCCGATGTGGTCGCCCGTGACATTCAGGACGACCGCGACATCGTTCGCGCTGTAGCCGAGTCCCTCGCGCAGAATGCCGCCGCGAGCCACCTCGAAGACGGCGAAGTCGACGCGCGGATTCTGGAGCACCATGCGTGCCGAGCGCGGGCCACTGGCATCCGCCTGCTTGACGAGGCGGCCGTCGATGTAGACCCCGTCGGTGGTCGTCATCCCGACCTTGTGGCCAAGGCCTCTCACGATGTGGGCGATGATGCGGGTGGTCGTCGTCTTGCCATTCGAGCCGGTGACGGCGACGATCGGGATGCGGGCCGGGGTTCCCTGGGGGAAGAGCAGGTCGATGACCGCTTTCGCGACGTATTGCGGCTCGCCCTCGGTCGGGTGCGTGTGCATCCGAAAACCCGGAGCAGCATTCACCTCGACGATGGCCCCGCCGGTCTCCCGGACCGGCTGGCAGATGTCGGGCGTCAGGAAGTCGATACCCGCCACGTCGAGCCCTACCACGCGCGCTGCCTCTTCCGCGATCTCGACATTGTCGTGGTCCGCCTCCATCGTTCGGTCGATCGAGATGCCCCCGGTGGACATGTTGCCGGTGTCCGCGAGTTTCACGACGGCGCCCTCGGCCGGAACCTGGTCCAGGTCGAACCCCTGCCGTTTGACCAGCTCGCCGGCGGCCTCGTCGATCTTGATGCGGGTCAGGACTTTTTCATGGCCGATGCCGCGCCGCGGATCGCGGTTGGTGATCTCGACCAGCTCGCGCACCGTGCGCTGGCCGTCGCCGATGATGTGCGCCGGGACTCGCTGCGCGACGGCGACCATGTGACCGTCGATGACGAGCACGCGATAGTCGTTGCCGTGGATGAAGCTCTCCACGACGACCACGCCGCTGCGGGTCTGGCGAATGGCGCTCTCGAAGCCGCTCCGGACGTCCTCCTCGGTGCGCAGGTCGAGGCTGACGCCGCGCCCGTGGTTGCCGTCCAGCGGCTTGACGACCACTGGGTAGCCGATGCGGGCGGCCACTGCCACGGCCTCGTCGGCGGACCGGACCGTGTCGCTTTTCGGCACCGGGAGCCCGGCGGAGGCCAGCAGGGAGGTGGTCAGCTTCTTATCGCCCGCGATGTCGACCCCAAGGGCGGAGGTGCGCGAGGTCATCGTGGCCCGGATCCGCTGCTGATACTTGCCCTGGCCGAGCTGGACAAAGGATTGATCGTTCAGCCGGATGTAGGGGATGTCCCGGCGCGCCGCCTCGTCGAGGATGGCCTGGGTCGAGGGGCCGAAGGCGGCCCGGTCGGCCAGCAGCACCAGGCTCTCCAGCTCGGCGATGAAGTCGAAGGTGGGGTTGGCCTGAACCAGGTGATTGAGCAAACGGACCGCCAGCTTCCCGGCCGCGACGCCGACCTGTTCCTCGTTATAGCCGTAGACGACGTTGTAATAGCCCGGCGTGCCGGCCCGCCGCGTCTTGCCCCGGGTGGTGGACGCACCGGTCTCGCGTTGGAGCTCGAGCGCCACGTGCTCGGCGACGTGACCCATCCAGGTGCCGTCACGGAGACGCTCGATGAAGCCGCCGGGCCGGTGCAGCGAGCAGCCGTGGTCGTGCAGACCGGGCAGGAGATCGATCAGTGCATCGGTGAAGGCCGGCAGGGTGTTAGAGGGCCAGTGCTCGAGCACGCCGAGATCGACGAGCAGCCGGATCGCCGGCTCGTAGGACCAGTAGTTGGGGCCCCGCAGGACCTGGCTCTCGAGGATCTTGAGGTCGGGACTGACCGGCGGCTTGTCTGCCGGGGGTTCGCGCTTGGCATCCTCGTCGCGCTCGACTCGCGTTTCCGTGCGCGAATCGCTCATTCCGACGCCTTGCGGTCCTCTTCGCGTAGGCGGCGCCGCTCCGGAGCGCGGCCGTCGATGCCTTCGGCGGCCACCCGCTTCGCCATCTTGCTGATGCGGCCCCGGGCAAGCTGGGCGACCCGCTCGTTCTTGCTCCCCTCCAGCGGCAGCACGCGGCGTCCCAGCAGGTCGAATCGGTAGCCCGAGGGGAGAGAGTGGAGGCGGGCGTTGGAGACCATCATCGGCTTGTGGCCGGTCGTTTGGAAGGCGTCGGTGATCACATCGGAGCCGTCGACAATCGTTACCGACCCGCGGCCGATCACCTCGAGCACGTCGTTGGCATCGATGATGGCGGCGGTGTCCTCGTCCAGGCCCAACCCGATGAGCGAGGGCGATTGCGCCACCACAGCGAGCAGCCGGCCGAGCCGGGTGCGCTGCTCGAAATGCTGGTCGACCACGACGTTGACCACCAGCCCGAGGCCGACGGAGACGTGCGCCATGCGGTGCTTCGGTGTTGCGCCCGAGCTGCCGAACGCCATCATGTGGGTGGCCACCGCGCTGGCGCCGGCCGAGGTCCCGGCGACCACCACCCCGCGTCCGTGGGCGTCGAGAATCGCCTCGCCAAGTTTCGTTCCACCGATCACCGACGAAAGCCGTAGCTGGTTGCCGCCGGTCATGAAGATGCCGGTGACATCCTTGAGCGCCTCAACGGTCCGAGGATCGTTGGCCTCCTCCCGGGTCTCCGGGCGAAGCCCGGTCACGTTGACGGCGCCGACCCGAGCGAAAATGTGACGGTAGAGCTCGGTCGCCGCATCGCCAAGCGAGGAGGCGGTGCTGATGACGACGATCCGGGCCCGATCCCCACCGGCGAGCTGGGCGAAACGCGACAGGATGACCCGCTCACCCAGCTTGTCCTCGGCGCCCCCGATCACCATCACCGGGCCAACCGGCCCGCCGTCAGTGGTGGGAGCTAGCCGCTGCGGTGCCGAGGCGTCCGTCATGTCTCGTCAGTGTACCGGCGGCCGTATTGAGCTGCCGTGCGAATTTTTGCGAAATCTTATATGATGAATGTCACATCTTCCGAAGGTGGCTTGCGGGGAAGAAGCCACAGATAGAAGCGCCGGCACCCGCATCGGCGCCCAATATGAGTGTGAGACTATAGTAGAATTGTAGATTCACAATATCAGGTGTAGACGACAATGATTCAGCTCGGCGCGTCCCCACCGGAGCGCTCTCGTCCCGACCGGCCGGAGTTACGCCCGGCGGCCGAATTGCTGCCGCGTGTCCTGGACGCGCTACCCGTCGGAATGGCGGTCTTCGAGCTGGCCGGCGAGGACTTCAGGTTTCGTTACGGCAACGCCGGGTTCGTCCGGGTGCTGGCCCTCCAACGAATGCCGGCCGAGGGGGAACCGGTTGCTGAGGTTTTCGATCGGGCTGAGCGCGACGCGGTTGTCGAGCTGTTTCGGCTGGTCAGGGTTAGCCGCGAGCCACAGAGCTATTTCGCGGCGGAGGGCGGTCACGGGCCTGGCCCCGACCGGATCTGGAACATCGATGTCTACCCGCTCCTGACCGCCGGGCGCGTCAGCCACGTCCTGGTCTTGGCCGAGCAGGGGCAGGATAACCTGGAGGTGCGGCAGCGGCAGCAGCTCGAAGCCAACCGGCTGCGTAAGAAGGCGGATCACCTCGCCAGTCTCGAGAAGGCGAAGTCCGAGTTCTTGCGGCTGGCGTCACATGAGCTGCGGGGACCGGCCGCCACCCTCGCCGGCTACCTCTCGATGATCGAAGACGGCTCCATGGGGCCCATTCCCCAACGGCTGCGGCCGGTGTTGCCGATGCTGAAAGCAAAAACCGCTCAGATCAACCTCCTCGCCAACGAGATGGTGGAGGCGGCGCGGCTCGAGGATGGGCGCTTGGAGCTCAAGCGCAAACGGGTTGACCTGCGCCAGATCGTCCATCGGACTATTGTCACGGCGCAGACCATGGCCACCCCCCGGCACCGGGTCCGCTTCGAGGACCGCGTCGGCGGCGAGCTCTGGTTGCTCGGCGACTTGATGCGGCTGGAGATCATCATCGGCAACCTGCTCGACAATGCGATCAAGTACTCACCGGAAGGGGGAGACGTCACCGCGAGACTGACCACCGCCGGCAATTGCGCCGTCTTGAGCGTCCGGGACAAGGGCATCGGGATCGCCGCCCAGGACATGGATCGGCTGTTCAAGCGTTTCAGCCGGCTGGTGCCCCACGGTAATGTGCCTGGCACCGGGCTGGGCCTCTATCTGGCGCGAGAGCTCGCCCGACTGCACGAGGGCGACATTATCGCGGTTTCGAAACCTGGTGAGGGGAGCGAGTTCATCCTGAGCCTCCCACTTGAGCCCGCCGGCACGTAGGCAATCGCCGCCAGGCGAGGCGGGCTCGGCGCACGAACTCATCCCGGCGCAACCCACCTTACCCGGACTGCGCGAAGCGGCCGCCGGCTGTCGCGCCTGTGACCTCTACAAGACCGGTACGCAGACCGTCTTCGGTGAAGGTGCGGTGCGCGCCGAGATCATGTTCGTCGGCGAGCAGCCCGGAGACCGGGAGGACCTCGAAGGCAAACCCTTCGTCGGCCCGGCCGGACGCCTGCTCGATGAATCGCTCAAGGAGGCGGGGATCGATCGCGACCAGGTGTACATCACGAACGCCGTCAAGCACTTCAAATGGAAACCACAGGGGAAGCGTCGCCTGCACCAGAAACCGAACGCGGCCGAGATCAATGCCTGCCGGCCCTGGCTGGATGCCGAGATCGCGGTGGTCAAGCCGCGGGTCCTGGTGCTACTCGGCGCGACCGCTGCCCAGGCGCTCCTCGGCCGTGACTTCCGCGTGAGCCTGCAACGGGGCCAGTTCATCGAGCGGCCCGGCCTGCCACTGACGATGGCGACGGTCCATCCCTCGTCGATCCTCCGTGCGCCCGACGACGAGACCCGCGAGCTGGAGCGGCGCGCCTTCGTCCAGGACCTCAAGCGACTGGCGCAGCTCTTCCGCTAGCGCCAGAGCAATCGCCAGAGGCCGGCACGGCCGAGCGCCCGCCCGACGATCTTGTTCTTCGCCCGCCGTGCGATCCGGCGGGGATCGCCGGAGGCGAGTGTCGAGACATCGTTCGCCAGCCGTGCCGCCGCGTACATCTGGGAGACCAATCCGCGACGCCTCATTGGAAGACCTCGCTGATCAGACCGCTCGCATCGCGCTCCAGTTCGCCCCGCTCCGCTTCGTGGGCTTCGATCACCTGGAGCAACTGCTGCGCGTGGGTTGGTTCGCGCAGCCCCAGCACCAACCCGAGGGAGAGCCAGTAGTCGGCGGTTTCGAGCAGATTGGCATGGATGTCATCCGGTGTTTCACCGAGGACCTCGCTCATCGAGCCGATCAGCGCCCTCCCGTAGCGGGCCCATTGCTCATCGACGGAAGCTTTCATGGAAACAGGGTAAACTGGCTACCGCCTCCGCGGGGAGGTGGCAGAGTGGTCGAATGCGAGCGCCTGCTAAGCGCTTGAGCGGGTGTTTCCGCTCCCCGGGTTCGAATCCCGGCCTTCCCGTATCTCAATTCCATGCCACGCCCGGAAAGCGATCGAAAGTACGACGACGCGAGCTGGCATGCGGGCGGCGATTTCCCCGCGGACGTGCCCTATTCTCAGGGTGGCGTGCACATCGCCATCTTCCTAGCCTGGGTCATCCACCGAGGGTTGTATAACCCGGAACTCTTTGAAACTGCTGATGTCGAAATGGTTCAGCAGCGAAGCGTCTCGATCCTTGGCCTCCTGGATCGGTATGACGAAAAACTGGTCGCCAAAGAACTAAGCGTTGAAGGAAACGCGTTCGCGAGCTACTACTACGGCTTACCGCAGCAAGGAGTCGTCCCCCCTTACCTGAAGGACTACGGTCGGACGCTCGGCGCAGGCCTGCCAAGTCTGTACCACGTCGCCCCCACTTGGGAGAACTACGCCAAGCTCGAGCCCGTGATGGACCAGCGTTATCGTGAGTGGGTCGCGAGGGGTCGACCGGCCCAGCCGCCCGGCAGCCGCGCTTCCGTATCAGCAAGCACACTGCGGATTGTCCTCGGATGGATCGTGGGTATCGTTTTGTTTGGCCTGGGCGCGATAATCGGGCTCGCCTGGGTGGTGTCGCGACTGCATCAATAGGGCGCCGACGCTAGCCGCCGTCGGCCAGGAGGGGAACACGGCCAGTCCATATGTCGACCTCCTGCAGCCCGTGCATTCCCAACGTCTGGGCGATCTCGCCACAGTGGTAGGCGTCATGCGTGAGCAGCCGCATCAGGACGGACTGTCGCGTGTGGAGCTGAACCTGGCCATTGATCTCGCGGTGGAATTCGTCCTGGAGCATCGCCGGCGTCCATCGATCGAGACAGTCCTCGACGATGGTCCAGGTGGACTGGAGCGCGGAAACGAGCTCGCCCGCCTCACGTGGGTGCGTGAGATCGTCCTCCCAGCCATCGCCGCCGGGATCGTTGAAAGGCGTGCGTTCGGCGCCCGGCTCCTTGAAAATATGGCAGAGCCAGTAGGGGCGGACCGCGGCGGTGTGCGCGGCGATGGCCCAGATCGGCCAGAGGTGAGGGGCGGCCCGCAGTTCGAGCTGCTCCAGGGACAGTGCACCGATGCGTTGGACGAGGCGGTCCTGGGCGAATCGCCATCCCTCATAAAAGGGGGCGAGGTTCTGCGGTGTGCTGCTCATGTTGCAACTACTCTACCGGCGACCAACGAGATGAGCGTCCTCGCATCGTTGATGGCGTGGCCTTCCATGTCGTTGTTGAAATAGACGAAGACGTCCAGGCCGCTTGCGCGCCATTCGATCACACGATCGGCCCAGGGCAGCAGAGCTCGCTTGCCGTAGCCGAGCCGCTGAGGGGGCAGGTGCATCCTTATATATATAAAGTCGCTCGTGATCTCGAGCGACTTCGGCATCTTCGGATGATCGGGGATACAGAGCGCAATCCGGTGGGCCCGGAGCAGTTCGAAGACGGCTGGCACAAGCCAGGAGTCGTGCCGGAGCTCGAGCGCGAAGCGCACGTCATTCGGCAGCATGCCGAGGAACCGTTCCAGTCGCTCCATGTCGAGGTGGAAGTTGGCCTGGAGCTGGAACAGGATGGGGCCAAGCTTGTCGCCGAGTCCGCGCGCCGCTTCGACGACCAGGTCGATCGATTTCGGCTCGACGGCCAACCGCTTGATGTGGGTGACGTACCGGCTGCCCTTGACCGCAAAGAGGAAGCCGGCTGGTGCCTGTTCTTGCCAGGCTTCGAAGCGCTCCCTGGGTGGCTGCCGATAGAAGGAGTTGTTGAGCTCGACCGTGTTGAAGTGGTGGGCATAAAAGGCAAAGTGCTCGCGCGCCGGCATCTTTTCCGGATAGAAGCGCTTACGCCAGTGCGGGTACGACCAGCCCGAACAGCCGATGCGGACGTCGCCTGCCATTGATGACCATTCTGCGGAAGCGTGTCGAACTCAGGCGGCGGGGATAGTGTCGGGCGCGCGCACGCGGTAGTAGTCGTAGACGGGTGGGATCGCCAGCAGCCGACCATCATTCGAGCGGGCCAGTTTCCATCCGCCCTCGTGCACCATCCAGTTATGTCGATGACAGAGCAGGACCAGATTGGATAGATCAGTGGCGCCGCCCTGCACCCAGTGGACCAGATGGTGAGCGGCGCTCCAAGAGGCCGGGCGTTCGCAGCCGGGCCACTGGCAGTGTTGGTCGCGGGCGTTCAGCGCGCGTCGTGTCGCGCCGGAGACCACTCGCGCCGCTCGGCCGACGTCAACCACCACTGAGTCCGGACCGAACACCACCCGGGCAATGCTCGCGTCGCACGCCAGACGCTGAACTGTCACGGTCGATATCGGCGTCGAGAACTCCATGTCGGCCGCCGGCGATCCGGGCAATCCTTGGAGCGTTTCAAGCGAGGTCGTGACCTGGAGGTGCGTACGCTGGCTGGCGTGTTGCGGTAGCAGCCCGGCATCGAGGGCGTGCGTCGCGAGCTCGACGAACGCATCGGCCTGGCGATGCTCGAGACAGCGGTCGTCTCCCTGGCCCATGGGTTGAGCCAAGGGCTCGAGGGCGGTGCGCACGGCCGCTCCACCAATCGGGTCCAGCTGGCCGCTGATGAGAAGGGATCCATCGTCCCAGACGGTGAATTGGAGCCGGCGCTCCTCAACCGCGATTCGCTGCTCGCTGGCCACGCCCTCGGGATCGAGCGCATGGCGCAAACGCATGCAGTAGTGCCACAGACGACCGGCCGAGCATTCTCGCGCGCGCTCGACGAGGTCATCTTCAACGAAGGCAGATTCTGTAGTCGACTCAGCGAGAGAGCTCGACGTGCGGGCGATCACCGACAGGTGCGCGAAGCCGATCGCGCCTGTGGTAACCGCATCGGCGGATTTCGGGAGTCTGTGAAGTTGCTCGCCAACGTTGATGCAGTCGTACGCCGTGCTGCGCGACACCTTGCAGTTGTGCCGGATCCACTCGCCCGCCGTCGGCGAGTCGAGGCGTTCCGCGGCATCGTCGGTTGCAAACTCCGCAGCCAGGCGTGCCGCGTCTTTCGAGAATTCGAGTTTGAGGCGATCGATTATGTAGTGGCGCCGCTTGAGCCTGCCGGTGACGTCGTCATACGGCAGGTCCTCGACGACCCGCTCAAGGAGTTGGTCCATGACGTGGGAGACAGGCAGCTCGGCGAGCCCGCTCCGGGCAGAGACGGCGACGGCGCTCATCGCGTTTTGCAAAAGAGCGGCGACGTCGTCCACAGC
>VBGO01000311.1 GCA_005882525.1 Chloroflexota bacterium | reverse complement strand
CATGACGCTAGGGCTGCGCCGAAACGATCGCAAGCGGGCAAAGGACCCGTTCAGGTACCTATGCCGGTACCCATCTTTAGGGTCGTCAATAGTGAGCTCTTCCCGATTGGGCTCCGTAATGTCAACAATTTCAACGGACCAGGCCCTGGGTGGTCGCCCAAACGGCGACCTCGGACCTCGTGTGTACTCTGAGCTTCTCCCGAATGTGCTCGAGGTGCCCGTCGACGGTGCGCTCAGAGATGAATAACTTCTCGGCGATCTCGCGGTTGCGCAATCCGAATCCGACCAGCGCTGCGATCTGCCGCTCCCTTGGCGTCAACGGTCCCCCCCGGGTGAGGCTGTCGTCCATTTCGGCCAGGGCATAAGCAATGGCCTGCGGGTGGGTCATGCGTTGGCCTTCGTCCCAGGCGGCTCGCACGTGCGTCGCGCCTAGTAGTCGAACCGCAGTCGGATACCAGTCTTGTTGTTCGAGACCGGCGGCGCTTTGCCCGGTAATGGTGGGCAATGTCAGAGCGGCACCTTCGAGACGCGAAGCCCGCTCGTACTGACCTTTTGAGGCCGCCAGCTTGGCCATTGCGTGTACCGCAAGCGGACCACCCGGCGGGAAATCAGTGAGTATCAAGAAGCGCTTGGACGTCAGAGCAGCCTGAAGGCGGTGACGGGCCTCGACCAGATCGTCGCTGGCCAGCGCCACCGCACCAAGAAGTGAGTTGGTTGTGGCCAGCCACTCCGGATCCTGAAGAGCCTCCCAAAGACCTAGCGCCTCAGTGAGGCTGGCCTCGGAGCTTGCCACATCGCCGAGGTCGAGTTCCATTGCGCCCTGGAAGTGGAGGGCAAAAGCAAGGATCCATAGGTCACCGTGTTCCCGAGCGAGACCGACAGCTTCCTTTGTCCAGCGCAGCCCGCCCGACACGTCTCCGGCGAGCCTGAACGCAGTTACACCGAGATAAGCGACCGCCTCTGCCCGGTGGTGCCAGTCTCCACTCTTCTCGGCAGCCAACAACGCCCCTTCGATCAGCCGGTCGCACGCCTCCCTCGAGTCCCGCATCAGGATGCTCAGAAGCGCACGCGACATGAGAGCGTGAGCGAGCCCTTTCGGAGCATCGATCCGCCGCCACAGTGCGATGCTTTCGTCCAGTGCGGCTTCCGCGCCCGGCGAGTCGGGAAGGTTCACCGCCAGCCGGCCTAGCGCCGCCAGGCCGATCGCGCGGAGCCGGATGTCTGCATTGGGGGCGGCGGCCATGAGTTCGTGCAGTCTGCGCACCGACTCGCTGAAGTGTCCGTGAACGTTCCAGAACCAGGCGATGCCCGCAGCCATTGTGATTGCGGCTTCGGGGTCATAGCGAAGGCCCCAATCCAGGGCCGCACGAAGGTTGTCGTGCTCTTCCTCAAGCTGATCGAGCCACCAGACCTGATCTGGGCCCCTGAGCTCCGCCTCCGCAGCTGCGGCAAACCCCGAGAAATAACCGAAGTGCGCCCGCAACGTGGTTTCCGCCCCGGGACCAGTGCGCAAGCGCTCCGCGGCGTATTCGCGCACGCTCTCCAGTAGGCGGAATCGCGCGCGACCACGAAGCCCCTGGGTCGACGTGAGAAGCGATTCATCTACTAGCGTGGATAGCACCTCCAAATCGGCTCGCGCTACTTCCTCCGCTGCGCGGATGCTGAATCCCCCGGCGAAGACCGACAGACGATCGAACTGCCGCCTCTCTTCTGGATCAAGCAGCTCGTAGCTCCAATCGAGCGCGGCGCTGAGGGTGCGGTGGCGCTCCGCGACGCCGCGACCGCGATCGACAAGCAGCGCCAGCCTTTGGTCCAGGCGCGCCAACACCTCGCCCAGCGGCAGCTGCCCGAGGCGGGCCGTGGCGAGCTCGATGGCCAGGGGCAATCCGTCAAGCCGGCGACAGAGCTCAGTCACCGCCGCGAATGACTCCGAGGTCAAGGCAAAGCCGGGCACGACCATTCGAGCCCTCTGCACAAAAAGGTCAACCGCCTCCTCGTCGCTCAACTGCGGCACCGGCCAGCGGATTTCGCCCGGGATCGCTAGTGGGGTTCGGCTCGTCGCGAGCAGACGCACGCCCGGCGCGAGCTTGAGCAGATCGAGCGCGACTGCCGCGCAGCTCTCGACCACATGCTCGCAGTTGTCCACGAGCAGTAGTGCCTGGTGGCCCTCAAGATGGGCTGCAACAGTCTGGGCGGCGGTGCGGCCACGTTCCTCCCGCTCGCCGAGTACGGCCAGCACCGCCCTGTCCACCAACCGTGCGTCGCGCACGGGCGCAAGGTCAACGAACCAGACCTCCGCGCCTTTGTCGCGGTCGATCTGGCTGCCGACTTCGATGGCAAGGCGGGTCTTGCCGGTCCCGGCGGTGCCGGTAAGCGTCACCATCCGTGAAGCGGCGAGCGCCGCCCGCACGCCCGCGACCTGGTCCGTCCGTCCGATTAGCGATGTCAGCTGGACAGGCAGTCCCGACCCATGCACGCGGATTATCTTGGCCGAACCCGGGTCACGATTGATCAGGTGGCGCCCGACCCGACAAGGTGCTACTGATCGCTAGCGGTGCGAGGCCCTCGGGCGGCAAAGCCGGTCAGACGGGTCTTGGACGTTTGGATCGTCAGCACGACGGCCGCGCGAGTATCAGACTCGACCCATCCGGCCTCCAGTTTCTTGTTCACCTGAAAGAAATTCTCGGCCGCAGGTTCGCTTCAGCGCATGTAAGCGGGCGTACTTGTGAGAGTCTCGCACTCGGCGGAGTTAACTTGACAGGTCCGGCCTCTCACTGCGGACGTTCTGCGACAGCAGGTACTCGGGGGGCGTTGACGGCACACGGCATCGATGCGGGGTGCTGAATTCCAAAACATTGGTCGGGGGCCCGGGATTTGAACCCGGGGCCTCACGGTCCCGAACCCTGCATAGGTCGTGTCCTCGTGTGTCCCGCCGGTTCCTCCAGTGTCCTTCTGTACTCAATTTCGAGCGCCGTCGTGTCCCTCTGTGTCCTTCCGTGTCCTCCTGGTCCGCGAATGCGTGACACATCTGTGACACGGTTCGGAGCGACCGACGGTCAGGAATCGGATAGTTAGCCCGTTTGGCGCCTCAGGTCGCGTCCGCACGGCGCTGTAAAAGTAGAAAGACGTAGTCTCCCGCGGTAGGTCTGGAAAACCACCGAGAAGGAGGACTACGTCGTGACGACAAGA
>VBGO01000310.1 GCA_005882525.1 Chloroflexota bacterium | reverse complement strand
GCCGAGTGCGTTCCTGCTCTTGGTCCTGATCCTGAGCATCCGCCTGCTGATGGGTCGACGTACGCCGGAGGCCCAGCCCCGCCGCTGAGCCGTAGGCTGTGTTCGGTGGCTATGGACAAGCCTCGCTCACACCCCTTCTTCATCCGAAATCTCGACGCCGGCCAGTTGCTCGAGACCTTCCTGGTATCGGCGGTGGCGGCCGTCCTCGCGGTGCGCTTCCTGCTGGGGGTGACGGGGTACCCGCGCCTGGGCGGTGCCGGGTTGCATATCGCGCACATGCTGTGGGGCGGCGCGCTGATGGTGGCCGGCGTGCTTGTCCTGCTGAGCTACCTCGGCCACCGGATCCGGCGGGCGGCGGCCGTCCTTGCCGGCATCGGATTCGGCCTCTTCATCGACGAGTTGGGCAAATTCATCACCAGCGACAACAATTACTTCTACCGGCCGACGATCGCCCTGATCTATGTGGTCTTCGTGCTGCTATTCCTCTGGTGGCGCTCGCTCGAGCGACACCGGGTCTGGAATGAGGAGACTTACCTGGCGAATGCCCTGATGCTGCTGCAGGACGCGGCGCTGCACGACCTTGATCCGACCGAGAAGTACCACCTGCTCCGATGGCTGCGCCGAAGCGGCGCCGCGGGAACCAACCTCCTGGGCGATATCGAGGAGATGGTGGCGGCACGGCGTCCCGACATTCCGGCCCGGGGTGCCGTGGGGATGCGGCTACGAGCGATCCAGAAGCGGATCGACAGTCTTCTTCGCTCGCGCTGGAGCGGACGCATCGCGATCGCCTTCCTCCTGATTCGGCTGCTCGGCGCCATCGCGGCCAGCCTGGCGCTCGTCTATTCGCCGACGACGACCGGTCCAGGGGAAACGGTGGACCTGCCCCTTCTGCTCGCCTCTGCCGTCTCAGGCGGCCTGACCCTAATCGGGCTCGTGTATCTCGTGCTTCGGTCACGAGTCCATGCGCTACGGTGGTTCAAGCGCTCGATTCTCGCCTCCATCTTCCTGACCGACCTGTTCACCTTCTATTACCAGCAGCTCGGCGCGGTCGCGGACCTCGCGGTCGACCTGGTCCTGCTCGCGGTCTTCGAGGCGCTGCTCGAGGTGGAGCACCGGCGCGCTGGACGCGGTGAGGCGACCGCCGGTTAGGGACTCTTTGACGGGGCGGCACAGGTCCAGTTACCCGAGATGGTGCGGTCCGGCAGTTCGATCAACAGCGACCCCGAGGCCTCGCCGGAGTCGATCGTTGCCACGACGTTGGTCGGGGTGGCGATCCGATCCGGGCTTGGCACCAAATTGACGTCGGCCTGGACCGTCGGGCCATTCGCCGGGTCGTAAAGGAACCGCGCATTGTCCGCCGTCGAAACGTGGCCGGGTCCACGGGACCCGGTGACCCGTAATTCGATCCGATAGCGCGGTGCGGTCGCCGGTACCCACAGGGCGAGGATGAAGATGCGAACGACCCGCGACTCGTTGTTGAATCCGATGGTGCTCGTGGAGTTGGTGCAGCGGCCTCGGCCGTCTTCGAACGAGCGCGACTCGGCGCGGTCGCTGTCGCTGCCGCTGACCGCGATGCTCTGGGCGCTGGTCTTGACGTCGCTGTAACCGCAGCCGCTGCTGCCCAGGCAGTCGGTATGGATGGGAAAGGGGGCGCAGGCCGCCAGGCTCGACACGATGGCCAGCAGAATCGGCAGCCGTCGCACTGGCGGCGTAACGCCGCCCCGGCCGTCCAGCTTGCGGGCATTCCGGCAGTGGTCGGTCGATAGACTGGGGCGCGTGGCTGAGACGAAATTAATCAGGTCCCTGCGTGCGGTCCGGCAGTTTTCAGACCGCGAGGTCCCCGACGACGTACTGCGCGACATTCTCGACACCGGTCGGTGGACCGGGTCATCCAAGAACACGCAGCCGTGGGACCTGATCGTGGTGAAGAACCGCGAGACGTTAGCGGCGCTCGCGAAATGCGGTCAGTTTGCCGGGCACCTTGCGACAGCCCCGCTGGCGATCGCGCTGGTGATGCGGGGTGACGACGCCTGGAGCGGCATGGACGAGGGACGGCTGATGCAAAACCTGATGCTGGCCGCCTGGGCCCATGGCGTCGGCTCCTGTATCGGATCGATCTTCCCGAAAGGCAACGAGCAGCGCGCCCGCGAGCTGCTCGGCATCCCCAAGGACCGCTATCTGCGCACCATGCTCTCGATCGGCTACCCGGCAGGTCCGCACGCGTTGCGCTTGCCGCCGAACACCCCGATTCCGCGCGGGCGGCGGCCGCTGGACGAGATCGTCAGCTGGGAGCGATTCGGGAACAGGGATTAGCGAGGCCGGGTGCCGGCGGTGACGGGCTGCTGGCGAAGCCAGCGGACGAGCTCCGCCACGACCTCGTAGCGCCCGAAGGAGGGCATCAGGTAGACGCCCTGCACCAGGTGCGTCGTGTCCTGCAGCAGCTCGCGCGATTGCTGCAGACCCTCGGCGATTCCGTTTTCGCCGGCCTGGCGCATGCGGTCGCGAAGCTGCTGCGGGACGACGATGCCGGGAACCTCGTTGTGCATGAACTCCGCGTGCCGGGAGGACTGCAGCGGCAGCACCCCGAGCAGGAAGGGGATCGGCAGCGGCCCGGTCTTCTGGAAGAACCGCTCCAGCGTCTCCAGGTCGTAGAGAGGCTGCGACATGGCGAGGTGCGCGCCGGCCTCGATCTTCTGCCGGAAACGGTCGATCTCGTGGTCGAGGTCTTCGGCCGACGGGTTGACGGCGCAGGCGATGGTGAAGTTGGCCGGCTTACCGATCGACGTCCCGAGCCAGTCGTAGCCCTCATTGAGGCGCTGCAAGATCTTGATCAGGCCGATCGAGTCGACATCCCAGACCCCCGTCGCCGACGGATAGTCGCCGATCCGTGGCGGGTCACCGGTCAGCGCGATGACGTTACGGATGCCGAGCGCATGCGCCCCGATCAGCTCGGCCTGCAGCGCCATCAGGTTCTTGTCGCGTGAGGTGAAGTGAATCAGGGTATCGATCCCGACTTGCT
>VBGO01000301.1 GCA_005882525.1 Chloroflexota bacterium | reverse complement strand
TCGGTGATGTAGCAGGCCTGGACGCCGAGCACCTGGGCGAGCGCCGTCGTCCGCGCCTGAAACCGGCCCCAGGCAACGACGATGACGCTCAAAGGCTGACGGGCAGGGCGGTGAGGCCCCGAAGGCCCATGTTGTGCCGCCACGTGATCGGACCGGGCGCGAGCCGCATGTTCGGAAAGCGCTGCATCAATTTCCGGAACGCCGTCTGCCCTTCGATGCGGCCCAGTGGGGCGCCAAAACAGAAGTGGCCGGCCCAGCCGAACGCCACATGCCGGTTGTCCTCGCGACTGATGTCCAGCCGGTCAGGCTCGGGGAAGCGCTCCGGATCCCGATTGGCCGCCCCCATGACCGCGATCACCGACTGACCTTTCTTGATCAGCTTGCCGCCGAGCTCGACGTCCTCCGGCGCAATGCGCGTCGTCTGCTGGCTGGGCGCCTCGTAACGCAGCAGTTCTTCAACCGCCGACGAGATGAGCGAGTGATCGGCACGGAGCGCATCCAGCTGATCAGGGTGACGGAACAGGGCCAGCAAGCCGTTCCCGATCAGGTTGGTGGTCGTCTCCTGGCCGCCGACCATCGTCACAATCGTGTTGGCGACGATCTCTTCTTCGGTGAGCCGGTCGCCATCGATCTCGGCCGTAACCAGGGCGTGGATCAGGCCGTCCCCTGGGACCTGGCGATCTTTTTTGACCGCATCGTGAAAATAGCTCAGCATGGCCTCAACCGCGCGACGCACCCGTGGCACGCGGTCCGGGTTGAGCTGGAAGTTGCCCAGCAACTCGGCGAAGTCTGCCGACCAGGCCTTGAGCTGGTCACGATCGGCGCGCGGCACCCCAAGTAGTTCTCCAGTCACGGTTGCCGGCAGGGGTGCCGCCAGGTCCGCGATGACATCCATCGAGCCCTTTACGGCGACGGCGTCCAACATGTCATCAACGATGTCTTCGATGTGGGCGCGGAGCCGTTCCACGCGGCGAGGCGTGAACGCCTTTGCCGCCAGGCTCCGGATCCGGGTGTGGGCAGGCGGGTCCATGAAGAGCATCTGCCGCACCATCACCTGGGCGAGCGGGCTCAGCTCTTCCATGCCCATCGTCGTCAACTGTGCGGGCGTGGGCGCGCAATGCGCGGAGAAATGCGTTAACACGAAGACGACATCGGCATACCGGGTGACGACCCACTTGTGGAGAAACGGATCCCAGTGCACGGGGTCTGCAGTCCGGAGCCGGTGGAAGAGCGGGTAAGGATTGGCCAGTACCTCCGGATCGAGCAGATGGTAGAGGCTGAGCGTCGAATCGACCCCGGGCGCCGCGAGGACGCTGCTCATTGTCGACGGCCGGGGGAACGCCTTATACGGCTCACGCGAGCAGCCGCTCGGCCTCCTCATCACTCATCGACTTCAGACCCTCGAGCAGTTGCCGTTCGATCTCAGCGGAAATCCCTGACACCGTCGGCAGCTCGAAGAGCGTGCGGAGCGGAAGCTCCACGCCGAATGTCTCCCGGATGCGGACCAGCAGTTGGGCGGCGAGTAGCGAGTGCCCGCCGAGCAAGAAGAAGTTTTCCTCCGGCCCAACCTGCTCGACCTTGAGCAGGGTGGCCACCACGCCGACCAGCCGCTCTTCGATCAGCGTTCGGGCAGTCCCTTCGGAGTCAGCGCCGGTGCGATCGGTCTGCGGAGCCGGCAGCGCGCGCCGATCCACCTTTCCGTTGGTCGTGAGCGGGAGGGCAGGTAGCGATACGATGGCGGCCGGCACCATGTAGTCGGGCAACCGCTCGAGGAGGAACTGCCGCAGCGCCTCGAGTTCGAGCGGAGGCGTCGGCACGACGTAGGCGACCAGCTGCTTCTCCCCGGGCGTATCTTCCCGCGCGACCGCCACCGCCTGCCGAACCTGCGGATGTTCCGCTAACGTCGCCTCGATCTCGCCGAGCTCGATCCGAAAACCGCGAATCTTCACCTGGTCGTCGGTGCGTCCGATGAACTCGAGCTCGCCATCAGATCGGGCGCGCACCAGGTCCCCGGTTCGATACATCCGCGCCCCCGGCAGGTCGCTGAACGGATCCGGGAGGAATCGCTCCCCGGTGAGCTCCGGGCGGTTGAGATAACCACGGGCGACACCGCGGCCGCCGATGTACAGCTCGCCCACGGTGCCGCACGTGACGGGCTGCTGGTGGTCGTCGAGCACGTAAACCTGGTCACCGGCGATCGGCCGGCCAATCGAGGGTAGCGATGTCCAGGCGCTTGCCGAAGGGACCGGTCCGGAGGTAGCGACCACGGTGGTCTCGGTCGGCCCGTAATTGTTGATCAGCGCGAATGGCAACGTGGTTGGGGGATAGCGGTGCAGCCGGTCTCCTCCCGTGAGCATGATCCGAAGTCCGGTATCCGCTGGCCAATCGATGGTCATCAGGGTTTCGGCCATGGGCGTGGGCAAGAACGTGATCGTGATTCCTTGCGCCACCAGCCAGTCGCGAAGTAACCAGGGGTCGACACGTGTGTCCTCGTGGGGGATGTACACGGCAGCTCCGGCGGTGAGATAGGGCCACAATTCCCACACCGCGGCATCGAAAGCCGGGCTCGCCACCTGGGTCGCTCGATCAGCCGCGGTCACATTGAACGCGTGCTGATGCCAGCAGACCAGGTTCATGAGATTGTCGTGGGTGATCTGAACGCCTTTGGCTTTGCCGGTCGAACCGGACGTGTAGATGACATACGCGAGGTTCGCGCCGGTCGGGCGACCTGCCGGCGGCGTGTGATTACCCGAGCCCAGCGATGCCGCCGCCTCGTCCAGGACCATGACCGCCCAGCCTGACCCTCCCCCACGGGGGGCCAGGGAATTTGAGGTGATGAGGATCGGTGCCCCGGCGTCGCGCAGCATGAAGCCGAGCCGCTCCGATGGACACGTCGGGTCGATGGGGAGATAGGCGGCGCCCGCCTTGAGGATCCCCAGCGCGCCGACCACGAGTTCGATGGACCGGTTCAGGCACAGGCCGATCACGCTATCCGGGCCGGCACCGGCAGCCCGCAGGTGATGCGCCAGGCGGTTGGCGCGCCGGTCCAACTCGCGGTACGTGATCCGCTGATCCCCTGCCACGACGGCGGTCGCCTCTGGCGTCGTGGCGGCGCGCGCCGCCACGAGTTCCGGAACCGTGACATCCCACGCGCGATCACTTGGGCTCATCGTGTGCCTGCCAGTAGCCTAGGGTCGGACCGGGATCCGCTGGAATAGGCGCGACCAGAAATTCCTGCCGCGCTGTACCGACGGGTGGGCTGTTTGTCCCTACGGGCGGCGCTCGTGGCTCATTGATTCACGGCAGTAGGCTCGCCAATAATGAACCGGGTGGAAAGCGAGCTGTCGGCCGCAAAGCGGGAGCTGCTGGAGAGCTACTTGCGGCAGAAGCTTCCGCAGGCCCCCATCAGCTCCGCCATCCGCGGCGCCGTCAAACCGGCTGGGTCGCCCTCTTCGGCGGACCCGCGGGTTTCCCTGGTCACGGTCCAGGCTGGCGGATCG
>VBGO01000063.1 GCA_005882525.1 Chloroflexota bacterium | reverse complement strand
TGCTGGCCAAGGCGGGAAAGGAGGTGGAAGCAGCGGTGGCTGACCTCGAGGGCTTCAAGGATTTGGCGCCGCGTCGGCTCGCAATCCACAGCCTCGAGAACGAGGGTGACCGCATCACCCGGGAGGCACTCGCCCAACTTTTCACCGACGGCGCCAGCCCAAGCGACCTCGTTAAGTGGAAGGACCTCTACGACCTGCTTGAAGCCACCATGGACCAGTGCGAGCACGTGGCCAACGTGCTGGAGGCGACTTCGATCAAGAATGCCTGATCAGCTGTTGCTGCTGATCACGATCCTCATCGCCCTCGGCTTCGATTTCACGAACGGCTTTCACGATACGGCGAACGCGATTGCGACCTCGGTATCGACCCGCGCCATGTCGCCAAGGCTGGCCGTCTTGATCGCGGCCGTCCTCAACCTGGCCGGCGCGGTGATCACCGTGGTCTTTTTCCAGGCCAAGGTGTCGAACACCATCGCCAAGATCGTTGCCTTCAGGGCCGGGCTCGTGGTCATAATTGCCGCCTTGATCGGCGCGATCGCCTGGAACCTCGTCACCTGGTACCTGGGCCTCCCGAGTAGCTCCACCCATGCGCTGGTCGGGGCGCTGAGCGGAGCCGCCATCGCCGCCGCACACGGTATCAGCGGCGTCCGGGCATCAGAATTCTGGAAGACCGTGCTCTCACTCGTCATCTCGCCACCCGCTGGCCTCATCCTGGCTGCCGTCGTGATGACGCTGTTGCTCGTAGTGGTGCGCCGCGCGCGTCCCGCTCCCTTGAACCGCACGTTCCGCAATCTTCAGATTCTGACCGCGGCGCTAGTTTCCTATTCTCACGGAGCCAACGATGCGCAGAAAACAATGGCGGTGATCACGCTCGCGCTGGTGGCGAGCGGCCATCTTCAGAAGTTCCAGGTCCCCGTTTGGGTCGTGCTCCTGTCGGCCACAGCGATCGCGTTTGGGACGTACGCCGGCGGCTGGCGGATCATTCGAACGCTTGGCTGGCGGATCTACAAGCTGGACCCCGCGACCGGCTTTGCCGCGCAGCTGACCGGGGCCGCCGTGATCCAGTTCGCGACCCAGTTTGGGCTTCCCGTGTCCACCACCCACGTGGTAACGGGGTCGGTCATGGGCGCCGGCGCATCACAACGGCTTTCCGCTTTGCGATGGGGCGTGGGGGCGAACATCGTCCTCGCCTGGGTGCTCACGATTCCCGCCGCTGGCCTGATTGCCTGGGTGGTTTACGCGATCCTCAATACGGCGGGGCTGCCCGGATAGGCGACCTGGATCAAGGAGCGGCAAGATAGCGAGCGCCGGTGATGTTTCCTGCTGTCTCCTGGAGCACCCAGGTAGAACCCTTCTCCGTCTGGGCCTCGGACCTTGGCATCAACCCCTCGTGGATCAGGTGCTCGAGCAACTCTTCGACGAGGTCGCCGTGAGTGCAGGCAACGACGTGGCGCCCTTTGAACTCCTGCACCAGGCGCACGATGCTCTCGCCGCCTGACCCCTCCTCCAGGTCCTTGCGCGATTCCACCGGCAGTTTGCGCGCGGTGGCCAGCGGTTCGACGGTTTGCACGCAACGGGTAAACGGGCTCGAAAGAACCTTGTCGATCGGCTCGTTGTTCAGGAGCTCGGTCAGCGCCTCCGCTTGGCGCGCGCCGGATTTCGTGAGCGGCCGTTGCCGGTCGTCACCCTTCCAGTCCTCGCGGTCGCCGGCCTTGGCGTGCCGGATCACATAGACGCTGATGCGGTTCCCCTTTCCTAGCCCGTGACGACTAACGCGTCCCGCTGGTTTGTGTGACGGTCAGGGGCATTATTGGAGCGGGAGACGAGACTCGAACTCGCGACTCCGACCTTGGGAAGGTCGTACTCTACCAACTGAGTTACTCCCGCTCGGCAAGGGGGATTCTAGCATCGCTTTTCCGCAGCTCCTGGCACATCGGCCAGACGACCGTGATCAGCTCTGCCATCCGTGCAGCCGTCCGCTGGATGCGGGCGGCGTCGAAGACCTCCACGGGATAGGTTTCGTACAGCCGCAGCCAGCCCCGATCCCATGGCTCCAGGTCGAGCTGCTGCCCCAGACGGGCTTTGAGCATGAGCAGTTGCCGGGCCAGGCCGGCCGCGATCCGCTCGTTGATCGCCGGCTCTGCCTCGAGGTGGAGGCCCAACTCGAGGCGGCCGGTGTTCGGATGCCACCAGGCCTCGAAATGCAGCCGCGGGTCGTCGAAGAACCATTGCGCCTGGCTCGAGCGGGCCCGGTGGCTGACATCGCGCAGGCGCGCGGGGAGCGCCGCCTTGACCAGCGGCGGCAGCGCTCGAAAGAATCCGGCCGTCCGGATGAACCGCCGCTCGTGTCGCGCGGTCTGGCCACGGACGGTCGGGCGAACCGGCACCGGCTCTACCCAGCCGCCGCCGGACTGCCGGAGCTGGCGCCGCCGACTGCGGTTTTGACCAGCACGCTGTACCGATCGGCCAGCGCCCTCGCCTTCTCGGAATCCTCCATGCTCACGATGATGTGGTAGCGGGGCATGTCCGGATCAGGCAGGACCAGCACCCAGCCCCCGTCCACGAAGACCTTGATCCCATCGGCGAGGTCGACCGGCGCATCCCGATGGAGCTCGACCATGGTGCGCATCACCCGGCCCTTGGCATCCCACGGGACCGGTTCCTCTCGGTGCTCGTAGGCGGCGCGTGGGATTTCCTGCCGTACGATCGAGATCGCCCGCCCGTCGTCGGCCAGTAACTCCAGCAGCTTGATCAGGGTGAAGATGGCGTCGAAGCCGACCAGGTGCTCGGGAAAGACGTACCCGCCGTTGCCGTCCGACGCAAGCCTTGCCTGGTGCTGCTGGGCCGCACGCAGCAGGCCCGACGGTTCGGCCTTGCCCGGCACAAAATGCGCGCCCGGCACGCGCCGGACGAGCGCGGCAATCGTCTGCGGCACCGTCGCCGGCGCCACCAGCACCCCGGGCTTGGCCTTCAGCGCCAGCAACGCGATGAGCCCGAGGGCTTCATGGTGGTCGAGCAGGTTGCCCTGTTCGTCGATCAGGAAGATCCGCTCCGACCCGTAGTCGATATAGGCACCCAGATGGCAGCCGAGCGTCCTGGTGATCAACGCCGACTGGCGGCGGGCCTCGTCGAAGGCCTCATTGCTCTTGGACTGGTAGGTCTCGTCGAATCCGGCATTGAGCGGGATCGCCTCGACGTTGAGCTCCTTGAAGAGTCGGGGCAGGACCAGCGAGGCGCTGCCGTGGTCGAAATCGATCAGCACCTTCAGATGGGCCTGGCGCACGGTTTCGACGTCGATCAGGGCGATCAGGCCATCGATGTACGCGTCGACGGCGTCCTGGACATAGGTGATGTCGCCCATCTCGTAGAAGTGCACGCGACGGATGTCCTCCCGGAAGAAGACGTTCTCCAGCTTTCGCTCCGCCTTCTTGTCGAGCACCACGCCGTGGCTGTCGAACAGCCGGATGTCCGCCGAGCGGCTGTCGAGGGGGGACATCTGGATATGCACGGCGCCCGCCACGGGGTGTTCCCGCGCGTAGACCTGCACCACCGGGATGGGCAGCTCCGTCAGGTCGATGATCGACGCTCCCGATGACATCATGCCGGCGATCATGGCCCGCTTGATCATCCGCGAGGGACGCTGGCCGTCGCGGGCGGCGGCGATCGCCGAACCCTTGGGGAAGAGGGCCGCAAACGACGCGCCCAAGCGGGCGCAATATTCCGGCGTGAACTCGATGTTGACCAGGCCCACCAGGCCGTAGGAGGTGAACAGGCCCCGTTTGTAGTGGCCGGCCCAGATGATGCTCTCGTGCACGGTCGAGCCCGGCTCGATCTCTTTGTCGGGCCAGATCTTTATGCCGGCGTCGATGATCGACCCCTCGCCGACCACCACGTTATCGCCGATCACGGCGCCTTCCTCGAGCAAGCAATTGTTCTTGATGGTGACGTGGCGGCAAACGATCGCCTGACGCAGCCGCGAGTTCTCCCCGATGTAGGAGTAGCTCCAGATGATCGAGTTGCTGATCTTCGTGTTCTCGTCGATCACCGAGAAGTTCCCCACGCAGGCGGGCCCGTTGATGAAGACCCCGGCCTTGAGCTTGCATTCGTTGCCGATGTAGGCGGGGCCGTTGATCTTCACGTCGTAGCCGATCTCGACGTCCTCGCCGATAAAGATGTTGCCCTCGCGCCGCTGTCCGGCGATCTCGACGTCCACCCGGCCTTCGAGCGCATCCCAGTTCGCCTGGTAGTACGTCTGAATGTTGCCGATGTCGCACCAGTAGCCGCGCGCCAGGTAGCCGTAGAGCGGCATCGCATTGGCGAGCATCTTGGGAAACACGTCGCTGCTCCAATCGACCACGCTGGCCGGCGGCAGCAGGTCGAGCACCTCAGGCTCGATCAGGTAGATGCCGGTGTTGACCTGGTCCGAGAACACCTCGCCCCAGGATGGCTTTTCCAGGAAGCGATTGATGGTCCCGTCCGGATTCGTGATCACCACGCCGAACTCGAGCGGGTTCGCCACCGAGGTGAGCACGATCGTGGCCGCCGCCTTCTTCTCCCGGTGATACTGCATCACCTGGCTGAGATCGATGTCGGTCATCGCATCGCCGCTGATGACGATGAAGGGCTCGTCCAGGTACTCCTGCGCGTTCTTAACACTGCCGGCGGTGCCCAGCGGCGCGTCCTCGACGACATAGGTGATGTCGACGCCGAAGTCCGAGCCGTCCCCAAAATAGTCGCGGATCGCGGAGCCCAGATATTGCAGCGTCACCACCACATCCGTGATGCCGTGGTTACGCAGCAGCCGCAGGATGTGTTCCATGACCGGCTTGCCGACCACCGGCACCAGCGGCTTCGGGACGCCGCTGGTCAATGGCCGCAGACGCGACCCCTCGCCACCCGCCATCACCACCGCCTTCATGCCGGCTCCGCCACTTTCTGGATGCGCTCCCGCAAGAAGGCTGCGGAGTCCTCCGGCTTGACGACGTTGATCCACATTCCCGTGCCCAGCTCGAAGCCGGCGGCGGTACTCAGTTTCGGAATCAGCTCCAGGTGCCAGTGATAGGCATCCGCGACATCCGCCTTCGCCGGCGCGCTGTGGATGAAGTAGTTGAAGGGCGGGTCATTGAGCCCCTCCTGCAACGCTCGCAGGGTGAGCTGCAGCGCCTCGGCGAACGCCGGCTTCTCCCTGGACGGGTCGAGATCGCCGAATGACGCCGTGTGCCGGCGCGGCATGATCCAGGTCTCGAAGGGCGTGCGCGCGGCGTAAGGGGCGAATACGACGAAGGCCTCGTTCTCGAACACGATACGGGTAGCGGCCCGCCGCTCGTCCTCGAGGGTCCGGCAGAAGACGCAGGCGGCATTGGCCCGATAAAAGCCGCGCGCGCCGTCCAGCTCGTCAGCAAAGGCCGGGGCCTCGAGCCCAATCGCATAGAGCTGCGAGTGCGGGTGCTCGAGCGAAGCGCCGGCCGGGCGGCCGTGATTGTAGAGGATCAGCACGTGCTCGACCCACGCGTTCTGCGCGTGATGCCGGTAACGGTCGACGTACGCCTGAACCATTTCCTCGACCTGCCGCCGCGGCAGCGTCGATGTGGGCGCCCGGTGATCCGGGCTGCTGATCAGCACCTCGCAGGCTCCGATCGCGTCGCGCTGCCAGAAGCGGCCTGCGCGCTGTTCCTGCCCGTCTGGCTCCGGCCGGAATGCGGCATAGAGATTCGGCACCACCCGGATCCACCAGCCCTCGCCGTTGGCCGGCATGCCGGGGGCGCGGTAGGCCAGCACCTCGGGCGGGGTCATAGCTTCATGGCCGGGACAGAAGGGGCAGAGGTCGCGCGCGGCGACCGATTCCTTGACCGCCTGGCTGAACGAATCCGGGCGCCGGGCGCGTTCCGTCGCCACTGCCACCCATCGCCCTGTGATCAAGTCCTGCCGTAACTGGGGCAACTCGCAAAGCTCCTGAGATGAGAACGCCAACGTACCGAGAGAGTTTTCATTATCGCTGTCAATGCTGGAACGCGATGCCTTATGGCTCCTTACTCGCCGCTCATCCGGTTGCCAGTCCTCCGCTACGCGACCCGCTCCCCAGCCTGAAAGACCGCCCATACCCGCCAGAGCGCTCGCGGATCGGCGAGTGGATCGCCGTGCACCAGGACCAGGTCCGCGGGGTCCCCGGGCCGCAACCAGCCAGCATGGTCGACGTCGAGCAACTCGCCGGCTTGCCAGGTGACCGCGGCCAGCGCCTCATGCGGCTCGAGCCCGGCTTCGACCAACTGCTCCACCTCCCAGGCGAGGTGACCGGCACGCACGGAGCCGCCGCCGAAGTCGGATCCGCCGGCGATTCGAACGCCGGCCCGGTGCGCCACCTTGATGGCGGCGAAAGCCCCTTCCCGCCTGGCGGTGAACCGTCGCCTCCCCTCTTCGCCGGTAAAGCGCTCGATCAGTGTGGTGCGTTGGAACGTCGCCCAGCTGGCCAGCACCGAGAGCGTCGAGACGAGAGCGACATTGTTCGCGCGCATCGTGGCTGCAATCGCGTCGTCCAGCTCCATGCCATGCTCGATGGAATCCACGCCCGCCTCGGCGCCGACTCGCGCGCCGTCGAGGATCGTGGCGTGGGCGGTTATCCTTCGCCCTCGGGCGTGTACCGCGTCGCACGCCTTGCGAACATCATCCACCGTGAATGGACAGTGGTCGGAGCGGTCCGGCGGATCGAGCATGATCTTGACGAAGTCGGTTCCCGCATCGAGTTGCGCGAGCGCCGCTGCCCGCAGCCCATCGCCGTCCTTGACGGGTATCGTCATCGGTAGATAGCCATCCGTCGCAATCCAGGTGCCGGCCACTCGGATGTAGGGCACTCCGACCCGGCCGGCCATCTCCTGGCGGACCTGCAGGCTGACGGCTCGGCCATCGGAGCCGGCGGGCGAACCGACGTCTCGCGCCCACAGGATGCCAGCCTGCACAAGCCGCGCCGCATTCCGCCGCGCGACCTCGCGCAACCGGTCGGGCGGGTCGGAGCCGCGATCGATCCAATGGCTGCCGCCGGGCATCGTCAGGTGACTGTGGCCATCGACGAAAGCGGGGACGATGGTCGCACCACCGCCATCGAGCACGTCGGCAGCACCGGGATCGGCCTCATCCGGCGAGACCCAGGCAATCCGCCCCTCCTCGATCAGGAGGCTGACCCCAACCTGCAGCGTGGACGAATGGCCGTCCGCGAGGCACGCGTCGCGAATCAGGAGCCGTCCCTTCATGCCATGACCGGCGCCGGTTGCTCCTTGAGCCGGATGACCGGGCCAAGGAAGATCCACACTGCGGCCAACAAGGACACAGCGCCGCCGAGCACGATGGTTTGTACCAAGCCGATGGCGGTTCCGAGGATCCCGCCGATGAACGCCCCGAGTGGGATCGTTCCCCAGACGATGGTTCGCATGGTGGCGTTCATCCGACCCTGGAGCCGATCAGGCGTGATCGCCTGTCGCAGGCTCACCTGGCTGATGTTGTAGACCGGAATGGTGAGACCCTCGATGAAACCGGTTGCCGCCAACACCAGGACCGGTGCGCCGACGACCGCGATCGGGGTCGACAGCAACGCAATGCCGCCTATGATGATGGCCACTCCCAGCGTTGGACCGATGCCAAGCTTACGGGCGACCCATCCGGCCAGGAAGGCGCCGACCAAGCCCCCGACACTCCCAATCGCAAAGATGACGCCGACGACGCCCGCCGACAGATGCAGTTGGCGATAGGCGAAGACCAGGAAGACGGCGCCGAAGACCATGTTCGAGCCCAGGTTGGTGGTTGCGGTACAACCCGCGATCCGCCACAGGATCGGGCTTCGAAAGACCACCTCGATGCCTTCGCGCATCTCCGGGATAAAACCGGCGGTCCCCGACGTCGTACTCGGCCGCGGTTCAGGCTCCGGCTTCTTGATCGAGGCCAGGGCAAGCGCCGAAAGAAGAAACGACAGGGCGTCGACGGCGACCGCCTTAGCGCCGCCGATCAACTGGATGAGCAATCCGGCGACGGCCGGTCCCGCGACCTGTGCCGTCGATCGTGTGATCTCCAGCTTCGTGTTGCCTTCGATCAGGTTCGGCCGGTCCACCAGCGCTGGCAGGTACGACTGATACGACACGTCGAAGAACACCGTAAAGACCCCGGTCAGCAGCGCCACGATGTAGAGCTGTTCCAGGGTCAGCGCATTGACCAGGAAGGCGACCGGGATGGAGCCGAGGGCCAGCATCCGACCCAGGTCGCAAACAATCATGATCGGACGGCGCCGCAGCCGGTCCGCGTAGACGCCGGCCACCAGCCCCAGCACGGGGAAGGCGAGAAACTCCAGCGCCGACAGCAGACCCACCTGAAAGGGTCCCGCGTGCAGCACCAGAATGGCGACGGTCGGCACCGCGAGAAACGTGACCTGCGTGCCAAACTGGCTGACGGTCTCGCCCGCCCAGAGCTTCAAGAAATCCGGATGGCGCCACAACAGCCCTCGGAGCATCGCGCGATTCTATCGGGAACGTAGACTCGTAGACGCGGCGTTGCACAACGACTCAGGCTCGATCCGAAACCTGGTGATTGGACTGCTGCTGGTGGCAGTTCCCTTCGGCATCGTCTACCTGCTGACGCGCACCAACTCGAACGCCGAAGTCCTGCTCATCGTGGCGGTCTTCTGCGTCGGCCTGGCGCTGCTGTTCGCGATGGCCTCCGGTCTGCAGCAGGTCGGCGCCGTGGCTGTCCGGCTGTCGGGTCGTTCCCCTCTCGACATCATGATCGTCGGGTTGGCGGCCCTGAGCCTCCTCACCCCCTGGACCATCGAGGTGGCGGTCGGGAACCTTTATCAGGTCTTCGGCTGGATCAACCCGTTGGGTTGGGTGGTCGCCATCTGCCTGCTGCTCTCGGTCATGCAATCGGCTCGCCCTTATCATGGCGTCGCCCTGACGGTGGCCGGCGTCGCCCTCGTGGCGTGGGTCGGATGGGTGGCCTGGCTGCTGACCAGCCCGAGCTTCCGCAACCTTCCCTTCACCTTCGTGCCGGTCGACATCCTCTCCACCGGCTGGTACGCAGGGTTGATCGGCTGGCTGATCGCCGTCGATGCCCTCGCCTCTCGCCGGGCGCGCCTGCCGAAGGTGGCGCCCAAAAAGGAGGTCTTGCTGTTAGCGCTGGTGCCGGGTATGGGCCTGGTGCGGCTTGGCTTTTCCGGCCGGGGACGCCTTTGGCTCGCCGCCGCCGTGCTGGCGATCGCCTTCATGGGCATCTCCGCCGTCAACGACAGCGAGTTCGGCTACTGGGCGCATTACCTCACCGTGCCACCCGACCGCGGACGGCTCGACGTGGTGATCGGTGCCGCGGCGCTCGGCCTGGTTCTCGTCGGGAGCTGGTTCGACGCCTGGCGTAGCCTGCGCCGCCGCGTCATCATGGGCGACTGGCTGGCCCGCGTCCGGGACCGGTCGCGAGGGGAGATCCGCTAAGCCCGTCGCCTGGCGTCAGGCGTAATGACAGGCCGCGAACTGGCCCTTGGCGACTTCCCGCAGCGGCGGCTCGACCTCGGCGCAGTACTCGGTGGCGATCGGACAGCGGGTCCGGAAATGGCAACCCGAGGGGGGGTTGGTCGGGCTTGGCATCTCGCCCTTGAGCACCGTCTGGTCCCGCCGTATCGTCGGGTCCGGGATCGGGATGACCGAGATCAGGGCCTTGGTGTAGGGATGGCGGGGGCTTCGCAGCAGCTGCTCGGCCGGAGCCGACTCGACGATCTTGCCCAGGTACATGACCGCGATCCGATCGCTCACCTGCTCGACCACGGCCATGTTATGGGCGACGAACAGGTAGGTGAGGTTGAATTCGTTCTGCAGGTCCTCCAGCAGGTTGAGGATCTGCGACTGGATCGAAACGTCGAGGGCGGAGACCGGCTCGTCCGCGATGATGAGCTTTGGCCTGAGCGCCAGCGCCCGCGCGATCCCAATGCGCTGCCGCTGGCCGCCGCTGAATTCGTGAGGGAAGCGGCCCCGATACTGTCCCCGCAGCCCTACCACTTCCAGCAATTCGCTGACGATCTTTTCGCGCTCGTGCGCCGAACCGACGCCGTGGACGAGAAGGCCCTCCCCCACGATCTCCCCGACGGACATGCGGGGATTCAGCGAGCCGTAGGGATCCTGGAAGATGATCTGGACCTCGCGGCGCATCTCGTGCAGCTCTTTCGGTTTCGCCCTGAAGATGTTGCGTCCCTCGAGCCACGCCTCCCCCGAGGTGGGGGGAATCAATCGGAGGATGGTGCGCGCGACCGTGGACTTGCCGGAGCCCGACTCACCAATCAGGCCGAGAGTCTCCCCCTGCTTGATCTCGAAGCTCACGCCGTCCACCGCCTTGACGTTGGCGACCGTCGTCTGCAACAGGCCACCCTTGATCGGGAAGTACTTGACCAGGTCCTTGACCTTGAGCAGCGCGCCGTTCTTGTCGGAGACCTGCAGGCCGCCTTGCTGCACCATCATTCGTACTGCCAGCAGGCCGCCAGATGCTCGGCGCCGACGGCCTTCAAGGCTGGGATGTCGCGCTCACTCCGGGGCGCCTTCACGGGGCAGCGTGGACGGAAAGCGCAGCCCGGTGGCACGGCCAGTGGGTTCGGCACGCTGCCGGTGATGACATGAAGCCGCTCCTGCTTCTTTCCTAGTCGCGGAATGGACGCGAGCAATCCCTGGGTATAAGGGTGTTTAGGGCTGGCGAACAGCTCCTCGGTGGGCGCCTGCTCCACGATGCGGCCGGCGTACATCACAGCGACGCTGTCGCACATCTCCGCCACCACACCCAGGTCATGCGTAATCAAGAGAATGGCGGAGCCAAACTCGCCTTTGAGGTTTCGCATCAGCGTCAGGATCTGCGCCTGGATCGTCACGTCCAGCGCGGTGGTCGGCTCGTCCGCGATCAAGAGCTCGGGATTCGTCGAGAGCGCCATCGCGATCATGACCCGCTGCCGCATTCCGCCCGATAGCTCGTGCGGGTACTGGCGTGCTCTGCGCTTTGGATCCGAGATCCCCACCAGGCGCAACATTTCGATCGCCCGATTCGTCGCCGCCTGCTGATCGACCTTGCGGTGCAGCCGGACGACCTCCGCGATCTGGTCGCCGACGGTGAAGACCGGGTTCAACGCCGTCATCGGTTCCTGAAAGATCATGGAGATGTCATTCCCGCGGATGTCCTGCATCTCCACGTCAGACATCCCGACGAGGTCCTGATCGTGAAACCAGACATGGCCGTCAGTGATGCGACCGTTCTTCTCCAGCAACCGCATGATGGAGAGCGCCGTGATACTCTTCCCGGAGCCCGATTCCCCGACAATACCGACGGTTGCCTTCGCGGGGACCGTCAGATTGACACCATCGACCGCCTTAACAGTGCCCCCGTGAACGTGAAACTGAGTGTGGAGATCTTCTATCCGGAGGAGATCGCTCACCGCTGCCGTGGGTCCAGCGCGTCCCGGATCCCGTCGCCGATGAGATTGATCGTGAGCGCGGTGACAACCAGCGCGGTGGCGGGGAAGAAGACCAGATAGGTTTTGTCCTCCAGCAGGTACTGCTCGAATTCTGTCAGCATGTTGCCCCAGCTCGGCTCGGGTGGCGGAATGCTGTACCCGAGAAAGCCCAGCGCCGCTTCCAGCAGGATGATGCCCGACACACCCAGGGTGGCAGAAACGATAATCGGCGCGAGCGCGTTGGGCAAGATGTGGCGCAGAATGATCCGCATATTCGAGGCCCCCAGAGCTCGAGCGGCCTGGACGAATTCCTGCTCGCGAAGCACGAGAAACTGGGCCCGCATCAATCGGCCAATCTCATACCATCCCGTAGCCGCAATCACGATGATGACGGTGCTCAGTCGGACGCCGCCGGTCGCCGCCGTGACGGCGATGACGACCAGCAGGAAGGGCGCCGAGATGATGATGTCGGTGAAGCGCATCAACGCGTTGTCCAGCCAGCCGCCGTAGTAGCCCGCCAGCGCACCCAACGTTCCCCCGATGAGCAGGTAGCCGGTTACGGCCAGCACCCCGACCATGATCGAGACCCGGGCACCGCGGAGTAATCGGGCAAACTCGTCCCGGCCGAGGTCATCGGTGCCCAACACGTGCTGGAAGCTCTGAAAGGGCGGCTTGAAGGGATGACGGTAGTCCTGGATTCGGTAGAGATCACCGGTGATGATGGGCACGATGATGGCGCTGAGCACGATGACGCCGAGGATGATCAGGGCGCCGGTGGCCACCCGGTGGTGCAGAAAGCGCATAACGGACAGCCGCCAGAACCCGAGCTCAGGGGCTTGGCCAAACTCGTCCGGCCGGACGCCGGGCTGTGCCAGGTCGCGCTCCTGCTGGACGGTAGTCTCGACCGAGAGTTGGGGGACGCCGCCGGCTGAAGGGCCAATTGGGAGCGGGGGGACCTGAGCCATCAGTATCGAATCCTCGGATCGGCGACGGCATAGGTCAGGTCGGCGATCAGGTTGAAGAGCACGGTCCCGGCCGCGACCAGCATCACCACCCCGAGGATGACCGGGTAGTCCCGAGTGACCACCGCCTGGAAGGCGAGCTGTCCGGTCCCCGGCCAACTGAAAATGCCCTCGGTAATGATCGCGCCGTTGACGATCTGGGGGATCGCGATCGCGACGAGGGTGATGATCGGCAGGATCGCGTTACGCAAGGCGTGCTTGTAATTCACTTTCTCGATCGAAAGCCCTTTCGCACGTGCCGTCCGGATGTAGTCCTGGTGAAGCACCTCGAGCATGCTGGCCCGCATGAAGCGGCTGAAGATCGCGATCTCCAGGATCGCGAGCGAGGTGACGGGGAGCACCATGTGATAGAGGAGGTCGATGGGATCATCGACGCCTCCGCTGTGCATGCCGAACAGAGGGAAACCCCAATGGAGCGGCGACTGTTTCAAGAACGCCCCAAAGATGATCAGGAGGTACAGGCCCAGCACGAAGCTCGGAATGGACACGCCCACATAGGAGACCAGGGAGGTGGTCATGTCGAGTTTGGAGTACTGGTGGGTGGCGGCAAAGATCCCGAGCGGGATCCCGATTGCCAGCGCCACGAGGAGGGCGGTGCCAAGCAACAGGATGGTGTTTGGCAACCGCTGCATGAGGAGGGTCGTAACCGGTCGGTTGTAGATGAACGAGTCCCCCAGGTCGCCATGGAGGAGGGCGCCCATGTACAGCACGTACTGCTGGGGGATCGGATATGAGTTGCCCTGTTCATCCGTGAGGCCGAGCCGGTGAAGCCGTTGGATGATCACCGACTGATGGATTCGCGGATTCTCGCCAACGCTGATCGGGGCGCCCGGCGTGATGCGCGTCAGCGTAAAGAACATGGCGGACATCAGGAACAGGAGGAAGACTCCAATGGCGAGCCGGCGGATCACATAGAACGTCACGTCAGTATCCTATGACCCTTTGACTCAAAATGCCTTCCTGCCACATTGGCAGGACTCCCAGTTGAAGCATAACCAACAGGTGGGCTGCCGTCTAGCTCGTCGGCGGCTCGTGCGGGGGGGCGGCCCGGCCGCCACCCCGCTCGAGGCCCGTTCGCGTTGCTACCTACTTACCGGACTTCGAATACCACTGGGCGCGCGCCGTCGGATTGTATTCCGAGTCGTACCAGATCACGTTGTCGCCGCCTCCGGCTTGCACGTTGCCCACGTTGGTGGACCAGCCCATCGACGACACATCGGCCCAGAGCATGTACGTCTGCAGTTGGCCGCTGATGATCTTCTCGATCTTGTTGAAGATCACCTTGCGGGCGGCCTTGGTCTCGGCGTCGGTGGCCTTGACCGTGGCGCGCTCCTGGTTGATCAGCTGATCCAGCTCCGGGTTGGAATAGCCGGTCCAGTTCTGCCCCTCGTGATGCTCGGGCTGGAGCTGGTCGGAGGAGGCGGTGCT
>VBGO01000300.1 GCA_005882525.1 Chloroflexota bacterium | reverse complement strand
CAGCTCGACATGGTGCGGCTTCGCAACGTGCTGCAGGCCGCGGGCCGTACACTCCGCAAACGTGGTCATCGCCGGGTCGCCGTCGTCCTCCCGAAGGACGTGGTGGGAAAGGCTGGCGCCGCTGACCTGGCGCGGGCGGTGACCGAAGGCATCGGCCTGAGCAACTTCGATATCGGATCGCTCAAGACGCGCCACGTGGACGCGACCACGACCATCGACGCGCTCAGCATCATCGGGCTCGATGGCGAAAAGGTGGCGTCGGCCGCGATCAGGGACGCGGTGGCGCTGACAGACGCGACCAACCGGATCCGGGAGTGGGTCAACACGCCGGCCAACGCCTTCACGCCGACGGTGTTCGCGGAGAAAGTGAAGGAGGCTGTCAGGGGCACCGGGCTCGACCTGAAGGTCCTCGACATGGATGACATGCGCAGGCTCAAGATGGGCGCCCTGCTGGCGGTCGCACGCGGTTCGGACGAGCCCGCCAGGATGATCGTGATCCGGCATAACGCGGGTCCGAAGATAGGCCCGCTGCTGGCGCTCGTGGGCAAAGGCATCACGTTCGACAGCGGTGGCATCTCCATCAAGCCGGCCCAGAACATGGAAATGATGAAGTCCGATATGGGCGGTGGCGCGGCCGTGGTCGGCGCGATGCTGGCGATCGCCGAGCTGAAGCCGAGGATCAATGTCATCGGCGTGGTGCCGACGACCGAGAACATGCCGTCGGGTAAGGCCATCAAGCCGGGCGACGTGGTGACCGGGTCGGGTGGCAAGACGATCGAGATCATCAACACCGATGCGGAGGGCCGCCTGATCCTCTCCGATGGGATCACCTATGCCGTCAACGAGGCGGCGACGCACATCGTCGATATCGCCACCCTGACGGGATCGATCGCGCGTACGCTTGGGCCGCTGGCGATCGGCGCCTTCGGCAACGACCCGAAGCTCATGGATCTGGTGCGCCGCGCCGCCGATCTCGCCGGCGAGCGCCTCTGGGAGCTGCCCACCTGGGCGGACTACGACGGCTTGATCGACAGTGAAATCGCCGACATCAAGAACTCGACCGTCCCCTGGGCGGGCGCGACCACGGCCGCGCTCTTCCTACGGGAGTTCGTCGATGGTCGCCCCTGGGTTCACCTCGATATCGCGGGGAGCGCCTGGCAGGATGCGTCGGAGTTGAAGACGGTGCCGAAGGGGCCAACTGGCTCCGGTGTGCGCGTGATGGCACACCTGGCGCAGCTGCTCGCGAGCGCGACCTAGCGCTTGGCCCAGCCCGGGTCGGGATAGCGGGCTCGAGCGCTGGCGACATCCGGCGGCCAGATGAGCACGGCACGGCCCGATTGCACCTGCTGAACGTAGATCGGCTTTACCGCGTTGGCCCCGCGGTCGTCGAACTTGATCTGGCCGAAGAAGGTGTTGAGATCCATCGCCGCAAGTGCCTCGCGCACCTTTGCGGGCTGGGTCGACCCAGCCCGTTCGATCGCGACCTCGAGGGTGAGGCAGGCGGCGGTGGCCGCTCCGGCAGGCTGGTCGGGCACGTGGCCAAACCGCGCCGCGAAAGCTAGCGCGTAATGGAAGCTGTCCAGGAAATAACTCGTTCGATTTTTTGCGGCAGGGGCCCACTGCGTGGTGCCGACGCTGAAGTTTGCTGCCTTGTGGAGATCGGTGGTGAAGCGTTGCGTGCCGGGCCCGTCGCTAAACGCCAGCAATTTCGGCTGGATATTCATCTGCTGGGCCTGCTGAACCGTCCGCACGCTTTCGGCCGGATGGCCCACCTCGAGGATGAGATCCGGGACCGCGCCGGCAATCGTCCCGAGGAGACCCCTGATGTCGTTGACACCCGACGGGTAGCTGTCGCCGTAGACCAGGTTCAGGCCTTTTGCCTGAACGTAATTGGCGGTCGCGGCGGCTACCTCGGCTGACAGGCTATCGCTGGCATAAAGAATCGCCACCGTCTGCGGCTTGGCGTCTTGCGCCAGCGCCATGTCGATGACGCCCCGCAGCTGCTGGCTGCTCGGGGTCAGGACGCTGAATAGATAGTGGTAGTGGTTGTTGAAGATCCCGTCCGACGACGCGCCGCTGCTCACCATCGGCACCTGGTGACCTTCGGCGACCGGCGCCGCCCGGGCGGCGGTGGCGTCGTTCGACGGACCGAGCAGGAGCGTCTCATGGTTCTGCGAAATCAGCTGCTCGGTGACCGATGCCGCCATGGACGGCCGGCTCTGGTCATCGGCCATCTCGATCGTGAGCCGGTGGCCGACGCCCTTCAGGATGATGCCCCCCTTGCCGTTGATCCAGTCCTGGCAGTACAGGTAACCCTCCTTTGCCATCTGGCCGGCGGCCGACTGGCTGCCGGTGAGGGAGATGACGGCGCCGACGCTGATCACGCCGCCGGCCGGCGGCGCGATGATGGCGGGACTGGGCGTGCAGGCGGTCGTCAATGAGCCGATCGCGATCAGCCCGGCCAGGGGGACCCAGGGTTTGCGCACCGGTCGTGATTATGTGCCGGTCCTGCAGCGGAGGCTTGGCAATCCGCTGACAAATATGTTGATAGCCGGACCAGTAGAGGCTGGGTGCCGACTAAACTATGCGATTGGCTCCGCCGGGCGAGTTAGCCAAGTGGTAAGGCAGAGGTCTGCAAAACCTCCACCGCGGGTTCGAATCCCGCACTCGCCTCCAGTTTTGAATACGATTTATCTTCGTGCGTGGATCGACGGAGCGCCGTCCGGGGCTGGGCCGCCATCGCCCACATCCCGGCACTGCGCGCGCTTCCGAACTACGACATCCGGGCACTTAGCGCCCACAGTGCGGAATCCGCGCGCGCAGCTGGCGAAGCGTTCGGGGTCCGCGCGGTCTTCTAGACCATGAGCAGCTGGTGACGCAACCCGACATCGACGTGGTCGCCGTTACGGTCAAGGTCCCGCACCATCGAGCGCTCGTCTCGTTCGCATGCATCGAGCGGGTCGCGACAAATTGACACGGCGGGCG
>VBGO01000304.1 GCA_005882525.1 Chloroflexota bacterium | reverse complement strand
CGCTAACGAGGCAGAGGTCACTTTCGGGTTTGTCGACGAGTTCGCAATTCCAGAGAGAGCCGTCTCGGCCGAATCCCGCAGTATTGCCCAGCTGTTTATTGACGCCAAGCTCGTGTCAAGTAAGAGCGAAGCTAGGCGGCTGGCTAGCCAACGTGGCTTAACGCTCAATGATGAAGTCGTTACATCAGTGGATGAATTGGTCCACCCGGAAAACGGCTGGATTCTCGTTCGCGGAAAACACGATTTCGCCAAGCTTGTAGTGAGCTAAACTCTCGACGGGGAGAAGATGTCCGGACATTCCAAGTGGTCGTCGATCAAGCACAAGAAGGCCCTCACCGACGCCAAGAAAGGCCAGCAATTCACCAAGATGGCCCGTGAGATCACCATCGCCGCTCGAGAGGGTGGGGGTAGCCCGGATGGCAACTATCGCCTCCGGCTGGCCATGGAGAAGGCCCGTGACGTCAACATGCCCCAGGACAACGTCCAGCGGGCCATCAAACGCGGAACCGGCGAGCTGGGTGGCGCCCAGATGGAGGAGCTCCGTTTCGAGGGCTACGGCCCGCATGGCGTGGCCATCATGATCGTCACCGTGACCGACAACCGCAACCGCACCAGCGGCGACATCCGCAATCTCTTCAGCCGGGCGGGGGGCAACCTCGGCACCACCGGCAGCGTCGCCTGGATGTTCACCCGGCAGGGTCAGATCGTCATCGACGCCAATGGCCGCGACCCCGACGAGGTGGGGCTGGAGGCGATCGACATGGGCGCCAGCGACGCCCGCGTCGACGGCAAGACGATTGACGTGGTGACCGACCCGGCGAAGCTCGAGTCGGTCCAGCAGGGCTTGAAGAAGAAGGGCTACAAGATCGACTCCGCCGAAGTCACGATGAACGCCTCGCAGCTTGTCTCGCTGACTGAGGCAACGGCCCCCTCCGTCCTCAAGCTCCTCGATGCGCTGGAAGAACACGATGACGTGCAGTCGGTCTACTCGAACATGGACGTTCCGGCGGACGTCATGGAACGCATCAGCGAACGTGTCTAAAGTAAAGCCCGCACCCTGCCCTCCCCCAGAGGGGGAGGGAGAACTTTCATCTGGGCGCCTCTCGTGGTGACCGGCAGCGAAGGATTCCTCGTCCTTGGTGTCGACCCCGGACTGGCCGATACCGGCTACGGCGCCGTCCGCCGCCAGAACGGACGCCTGACCCTGGTCACCTGCGGTACGGTCAAGACGCCGTCGAACGTCTCGGAGCCGAAACGGCTGAGCCTCCTCGCGGGGCAACTGCGGGCCTTGATGGCGGAGCTGCATCCGCAGGCAGCGGCCTTCGAGGAACTGTTCTTCAGCAAGAACGTCCGCACCGCGATGGCGGTCGGCCAGGCGCGTGGCGTCGCCCTCCTCTGTGCGGTGGAAGCCGCCGCCGATGTCCACGAGTACACGCCCAACCAGGTCAAGCTCTCGGTCACCGGCTACGGCGCGGCCACCAAGGGCCAGATGCTGAAGATGGTCCAGTCGCTGCTCGCCACCCGGGAGCTCCCCCGCTCCGACGACGCCATCGACGCGCTAGCCATCGCGATCTGTCACCACCACAGTGGCCGGCTCCGGACGGTGATCAGCCGGGCGCCGGCGGGCGTGCGGGGTTGATCGCAACCCTCGAGGGCGTGTTAGCCCAGCGAGGTTCGGACTCGGTGATCGTCGACGTCCACGGGGTCGGCTACCTGATCACCGTGGGCACCCGGACGCTGGCCGAGCTCCCGCGGGCGGGTGAGCGCGTTCGTCTCTTCACCTATACATACGTGCGCGAGGACGCGCTCGGCCTGTTCGGCTTCCTCAGTCAGGACGAGCTGACCTTCTTCAAGCTGCTGCTGTCGGTTAAAGGCATCGGTCCCAAGGCCGGGCTGGCGATCCTGAGCCGGGCCGAACTCCGCGTCTTGAAGCGGGCCGTCCTTCAGGACGATGCGGCCTTGCTGGCCACCGTGCCCGGCATCGGCCCGAAAACCGCCGCGCGGGTCGTCCTCGAGCTCAAGGGCAAACTGAAGGAGGAGATGTTTGGTGAGGAGGCGCGGGTGCCCTCGGTGTCCAGTGGCGACCAGGTGGCCCAGGCGTTACAGGTGCTGACCGGGTTGGGCTACACGCCCCAGGAAGCGAAAGAAGCGGTGCGCAAAGCCAGCGGCGGCAATGGTGGCAGCCACACGGTCGAGCAACTGGTCACGGTTGCGCTGAAGGGGCTCGATCGCGGGTGAGCGAGCGGATAATCACCGCCGAGGAGCGGAGCGACGACAAAGAATTCGAATGGAGCCTGCGCCCCCGCCGGCTTGCCGAGTTCATCGGCCAGGAGGGGGTCAAGGCCAATCTCGAGATCCTGATCAGCGCGGCCAAGGGACGCAACGAGCCGATCGAGCACATCCTGATCGCGGGGCCGCCGGGCCTGGGCAAGACGACGCTCGCCAACATCATGGCCAACGAGATGGGGGTGAACATCCGCACCACTTCCGGCCCGGCGATCGAGCACCAGGGGGCGCTCGCCTCGATCCTCACCAACCTCGAAGACCGAGACATCTTCTTCATCGATGAGATCCACCGCCTGGCCCGGCCGGTCGAGGAATCGCTCTACCCGGCCATGGAGGACTTCAAGTTCGACTTCGTCAGCGGCAAGGGGGCCGGTGCCCAGACCTTCCGGCTGCAGCTCCCGCGCTTCACGGTGATCGGCGCCACCACCCGGCAGGGTATGCTCTCGGCCCCGCTCCGGGACCGGTTCGGGGCGGTCTATCCGCTGTACTTCTACGCCGCCGAGGAACTGTTCGCCATCGTGATCCGATCCGCCGCACTCCTGAAAGTCGCGATCGACGATCCCGGCGCCCGTGTGATCGCCGACCGCGCGCGCGGCACGCCGCGGGTGGCCAACCGCTTGCTGCGGCGGGTTCGGGACTTTGCCCAGGTGCGCGCCCAGGGGCGGATCGACAAGCCGATCGCGCTGGATGCGCTGGCAATGCTCGAGGTCGATGAGCTGGGCCTCGATACCATCGACCGGCGGATCCTGCGGACCATCGTCGAGAAATACGAAGGTGGGCCCGTCGGTCTCGACACGATTGCGGTGTCGGTCTCCGAGGATCCCGAGACGGTCGAGGACGTGTATGAGCCTTTCCTGATGCAGCTCGGGTTCCTGGCCCGCACGCCTCGCGGGCGCGTCGCGACCAAGCTGGCCTATGACCACCTGGGCCTGGTCAAGGCGAGCAGCGGCGAGCAGCCTCGACTCTTCTGAGAACCGCCGACTTCGACTACGCGCTGCCGGCGGAGCTGATCGCGCAGCATCCACCGGCTGAGCGTGATGCGGGCCGGATGATGGTGCTGGGCTCCAGCACCATCACGGATGCCACGGTTCGGGACCTCCCCCAATACCTCGATCCGGGCGACCTGCTGGTCCTTAACGACAGCCGCGTGCTTCCCGCGCGCCTCACCGGCCGTCGCCGCGATGGGGGAGAGGCGGAGGTCCTCTTGCTGCGTCCCGTAGACGGCGAGCCTGAATGCTGGGAGGCGCTGCTTCGACCCGGCCGCCGGCTCGCGGCCGGATCCACGGTGCGGTTCGGTGGCTCGCCGCTGACGGTTACCGTCCGGGATCAGGCAGGGGAGACCGCCACCATCCGGCTCGGCGGGGTGGCGGATCC
>VBGO01000303.1 GCA_005882525.1 Chloroflexota bacterium | reverse complement strand
AAGGGTCTCGAAGCCGGGATCGTCACCGAAGGCCGGGTCACCGAGGAACTCGTCGACGAGTGGACCCGGCCGTTCCAGGACATCGGCGGTCGCCGTGCCTATCTTCGCGCGGCACGCTCCCTGAACAACCGCGACCTCACCAGCCGCTCGAAGCACATCGAGGAGATCGAGACGCCCACGCTGATCCTCTGGGGCGCGAACGACAAATTCCTCGAGCCGCGCTGGGCCGAAGTCCTCAAGCACAAGCTTCGCGATGCCACGGTTGAGATCGTCGATCCGGGCGGGCACTTCCTGCCGCTCGACCGGCCGGACGCGGTGGCCGAGGCGATCACCCGCTTCCTGACGACCAGATAGCGCAGCTGCGGCGGCCTGAAGGCCGCTAAGCACGGCGGGCGAGTAGCTCGTCGACGCAGGTGGCCGGTGTCGCCGTCCAGCCGGCTAACCGGATCAGCGGGGTGACGCCGGGCCCGTGGAAATCGTCGCCGCCGGTCGCCACCCATCCGTACGAGGCGGCGACCTTCTGGAAGCGCTCCATCAACGCCGCGCTCTTCGGTCCGTAGGGATCCTCCGGTGCCTGCGGATAGGTGACCTCCAGTCCCAGCACGCCGGCCACCGCGCAGGTTCGGAACAGCACCTCCAGGTCGGGAACGTGGTGGTAGACGCCCGGGTGGGCCAGCACCGTCACGCCGCCGGCGGCTGTGACCAGGTCGACCCCCTCGTCGAGCGAGAGCTCGGTGGCGCGGGGAACATGGGCTCCGCCCCCGGGGCCCATCCAGGTATAGAGGTCTTCGCGAGCCACGCCCGGCTGGGCCGCCTCGATGGCGGCGACGATGTGCGGCTTGCCGACGTTGCCTCGGGCTCGGGCGCGGACCGCCTCCCAGTCCACTTTGAACCCGGCCGCTGCCAGCCGGCGCACCGTTTCCCGCTTCTGCGCCTCGCGCGCCTCGCTGGCGTGGTGCAGGCGCTGCCGCAATCGCCGGTTGTTGAGGGCGAAGCCGTAGCCGAGCAGGTGGGTGTCGACCAGGCCGCGACGAGGTTCATCCTCGATCGATAACTCGACACCGGCGATGGTCCGCACGGCCTGGCCCTCGAGACCGCCGATGGCATCGATGCCAGCCAGCGTGTCGTGGTCGGTGAGGGCGATGGCCGCGAACCCGGCCGTAGCGTGGGCGGCGACGATCTCGGCCGGCGGGAGCTCGCCATCACTGAAGATCGTGTGCAGGTGCAGGTTGGCCCGCCCGTTGGATACCTGTGCCAATGGTGGCCAATTATGCCCCCACCCCGACCCTCCCCCGCACGCGGGGGAGGGAGATGACGCCGGGCGTGTTATAACCGTGGGCGCCCCGTCATGAGCCCTGACCGCCAATCCCCCCTCAGCCTGGTCCGCCACCTGGTGGTCGCCAATCTCGACAAACCCCTTCCCGAGGTGATCGATCGAGCACTCGACTGCCTGGTCCAGGCGCTCGATGGCCGGGCGGCGTTCCTGGGCAAGATCGATGACCGGGCGCTGGAAATCATGGCCGCCGTGGTCGAGAGCGGGCCCGCCATCGAGCCGGGACTCCGGCTGCCGCTGGAGGCGACGTTTTCCGCGGTCGAGGAGGAGGGCGACGGTGGCGTCGTCAACGTTCGCGACGCCGGCAAACGCCAGCCATTCAGAAGCCTGCCGATGCGGCAGCAGCTCGGCATCGTGAGCTACCTGGGCACCTCGTGGCACGGCGACACGGGAGACGTCAGCGGCACCCTGGCCGTGCTCGGCAAAGGCGCCCGGATCTTCACGGCGGAGGATCAGGACCTGCTGCTGGTGGTCGCCGGGCTGCTGGGGCCACGCCTCCAGCCCGAGGCGGCGCCATCCAACGGCCAATCCCGCACCCCGGTCTCCGCCATGCGGCTGGCGTCGCACGAGGTCAAGGAGCCGCTGGCCATCCTGCGGGGCTACGCCGACATGCTGAGTAATAACGAGGTGCCCGCCGATCAGATGTCGATGGTGGCGGAACGCCTGGCTTCGCAGTCGGAGACGCTGATGCGCGTCGCCGACCAGGTCCTGCTGCTCTCCCGCCTGCCGCTCGAGCTTGCCTTCACCGTCCGCGTCTCGCTCGGCGCCGTGGCCCAGGCGGCGGCGCAACGTATCCGCGCACGAATGACCGGCGTCGGAATGGCGCTGCGACTGCAGCTCGACACCCAGGCCGACGTCTGGGGTGACGCCACGCTGCTGGAGGCGGCGCTCGACGAGATGCTCCACAACGTCTTCAAGCACGCGCGCAGCGCCACGGTGGTGCAACTTCGCCTGCGGCAAGCCAGCCGGGACCGCTATCAGCTGATCGTGAAGGACGATGGCCCCGGCATGTCCGCCGATCGGCTGGCCGAGCTCTTTGCCCCGCTGGCGGAAGAGCAACCGGCCCGCGGTGAGGGCCTCGGGCTCTACCTGGTGCGCCGGGTGGCCGAGGCACACGGAGGGCGCGCCTGGGCGAACAGCCTCGAGGGCAAGGGCACAACCTTCTATCTGGAGCTGCCCGGCGCGTCGCCCGACGGCGACACGGTCCGGGCCTCGGCGGCCGGCGGCCAGGCGTCGGCATGACTGTCGGTGGCGTGTCGACGGCGTGGTAAAGCCGCACCTCAAGAAGGCCGCGCCACACCGAACGTCGCGCTGCGATGATTCGCCGCCGGAAGCGCTGCTGCACGGCATCGAGGAGTTCAACCGCCAGGAGTTTTTCGAACAGCACGAGACGCTGGAGGGCATCTGGATCAAAGAGCCGGACGCGGTGCGCTACCTCTACCAGGGCATCCTGCAGGTCGGCGTCGGCTTTTATCACTGGCGCCGAGGAAACTGGCGTGGGGCGGTGGCCAAGCTCGGCCATGGGCTCGACAAGCTGGAGGCATATCGGCCGCGGTGCATGACGATCGACGTCGAGCGGCTCATCACCGAAACTGTGGCGCTGCGCGAGGAGCTCCAACGCCGAGGCCCAGCCGACCTGCCGGCGTTCCCGCCACCCGGGTTGCCACAGGTTCACCGCATCATCAGGCGGGTGTAGGCCGGACGTCACGCCGCCGCGACATCGTTTACGAATAC
>VBGO01000302.1 GCA_005882525.1 Chloroflexota bacterium | reverse complement strand
GCTGACCACCCACCGCCAGATCGCTCGCGACGTGCTACGCCGCCTCCCCGGGAAGCCCCCCGAGCTCCGGCATGACTCGCTGCCGGGAGCGGGGCCGCTACCGCCCCGCCCGGAGGCCTTGGAAGCGGACGTCTGGACCCATTTGACCCACCTGTACGGCAGCGAGGCCGACCGGGTGCTCGCCTATCCGGGCGCGGCCGAGCGGATCCACCCCGAAGGGCCTGACGTCTGGGGACAGGTTCCCTACGCGGCAGAACAAGAATGGGCGCTGACCCCGGACGACATCACCCGCCGCCGCACGACACTCGACATCCGAGGTCTCACCACGCCGACGATCCGCGAACGCATCACAACCTTGCTCGCCGGGCGCGTGTCACGGTAGGGCGGAGGCCGTGTCCTCCCCCACCGGAACAGGATTACAAGACCAACTGCCAGCGCAGCAAGCACAAGGCTGGCGAGCGAAACATAGAGGAGCAGGCGGGCCCGTAGAAAGGGCTCACGGCCCATGCTCCATCTGACGATCGTGTGAGGATTGCTCCAGCAGGCTATGACGCCTTTTCCGCTATACGAGGTCGGCGCGAGCCCATCGGCCATTCGTGTCAACTCGAACTCGAAGTTGCCTACAACTCCAAGTCCGCCAGCCGACTCGCCGTTGAATTGGAACGATTCCTGCTTTAGCTGTTCGTGCTCTCGGTGCCGCTCCGCGAAGTAAGCCATCAAACCTGCTCGGTCGTAGGCCTCCTGGTTCACACGTGCGCCTGGTGCGTCAGTTGAGTACCAGTCGAAGACGTCCGGACTAAACAGTCGGTCGAGCTGGGCGGTATCCCCCTTGTTGAAACTACTGATGAACGACTCGACCAGTTGGCGAGACGTCCTCTCTGTGCACGCGGCCGCGCCCTGAGAGACTGACCCCGCCATAGCCTCGTTTTCCGCTGTGCCGCTGGCGCCCAGCAGGAGCGTCAACGTCAGGCCAAGAGCAAGGCCAAGGAGTCTCAAAGACTTAGCCAATCGTTCCGACGACATCTCGCGATTCTTGGCGACCTCGACCGGAAGCTTCGCAAATGGGTTCGCAGTAGATTTCGCCCGAAGGGTCGCAGTCGATTCGGCGAAGCCGACCAAATGAGTTCACAAACCAGCGCCTACTTCCGGGCTGTCTCCGTAAACACACGTGTACGACCGGCTCGAAGTCGCGCGCAGCGTATTCTCGACCTCATTAGGACCCATCGCGGCCGACTTGATGACGCCTCCGCCGTTGGTTCCGCAGTCATCCACGAACCTGTCTTCGATTGAAGAGCATGTAGAGCCGTAAGCCGCTCGCTCGGGCGAGCTTGCCCGCCGCCAGGGCGACCCGGCTGCCGACTATTGCGAGCGCCGATTACGACCAGGTCGAAGTCGGCCCGAGGCCCGGTATTGGGGGGTTCTGATGACGCCGCCCGCGCGTCAAGCCTTCGGAACCATGAAGCGCAGCGCTTGGGGAACGACCTCGAAGGTGGCGGGCAGCTGGCCGACCACCTCTCCGTCCAGCTGCACGAGCACAACGTCGGGGGAGCTGACCTCCACCCTGGCGCCCTGCAGGAGCTCGAGCTTGTGCCTCAGCCCGACGTCTTCGAAGTGGGTCCCGCTGTAGAGCTTGCGCGCCTTGAGTATGGCCTCCAACTTGCCGATCGGCCCTGCCACGATCACGTCGAAGACACCGTCGTCCGGGGCCGCTCGAGGCGCGATCCGCATGCCGCCGCCGTAGTACTGGCAGTTGGCCACCACAACTGCTTGCCCGATGAATTCCCGGCGGATGCCGCCGTCCACCGATACCCGAAGCGGCTTGTGCCTCCAGCCCGCCAACGAACTAAGGGTGGCCAATAGATAAGTAGTCCTGCCGAGGTATTTGGACATCCGGTTGACGCGCTCGGAGACTTCGGCGCCGATCCCGGCCTCCGCGATGTTCACGAAGTGGTAGACCTGAGCGCCAAGTGTGGCTCGGCCGGTATCGATCAGGCGCGGGTACCCCTCGGTCAGTACCCGGATCGCCGCCGCTATCTCGATCGGGATCCCCAAAGTACGCCGTGTGTCGCCCCCGGTCCCGATTTGGAGCAGCCCCAACGTGCTTGAGGTGGCAATCGGCCGAGCGCCCTCGAAGAAGCCGTTGACGACCTCATTGAGCGTGCCATCGCCGCCCACGGCCACTACCAGCGGGCGCGACTCGCGCACCGCCTTGCGCGCGATCTCAGTAGCGTCGCCAGGACGCACCGTCAAGACGGCGTCGAAGTCGAGGCCCGAAGCGCGCGCCAACTCAGCGATTGCCGGCCAGCGGCGGCCGGTCCGGCCCGCGGCCGCGGCGGGGTTGACGATCAAGACGGGTTTTCCGTTTGCTGCTACCGGCTGCCCAGCGTCCGTGGATTCACCAGGTTGCCCCGAAATCGACTGCCCTGCAGGACTGCTTCCCATGCCCTCTACAAGCCTCCCATCTCCCGCCGGGCCCAACCGGAGCGTACCCCCCGGCGACGCGCTCGACTACAACCGCGGCCTGCCGACTGGAGGGTTTCGGGACCTCTGGCTCTAATCGATACTAGGCGCCAACCCGTATGCCCACCGGCAAGGTGGCTCTGGGCATAGCTCTGGGTCGGGGATCCATGCCCATCAGCGTCCTGCGCTCCTTCCGGGCGCGCGCAGGATGTTCGAAGTAACCCACTTGGATCGAAATCGTACCTGCGGCCGTCTAACGCAGGGTGGCGCGAACGCCGCGCGTCGAGCGCACGGTCGCGTGCAGGTCGGCCATCACCCGCTTGCGGTAGCCGGCCGAGTTGTAGGCGCAAAAAGGAATCATCCGGCCGTCAGGGACCAGGAACTCGACGCAGCACTTCATCACGTTCTTGACGTTGAAGGTCCACGGATCCATGAAGTCACGCGTATTGACCATAAAGACATGACGCGCCAGGTCAGTCGACCGATGGCCGGAGAGCGGGAGGCCCGCGTGACATGCCGGACAGCTTGGGGTCGGTCCAGCGAGGGTTCGATGCACGTCCGCGGCGGCGGCCTCCGAGCCCACCGTGGCGGAGGAGCTCCAGAGCCGTTCGAGCGTGGCCAGGATCTCGGCGTCGAACGTCGCGAGGGTCTTGTTCTTCAAGTAATCGAGGTGACCCTGCACGTCCACGAGCCGCGTGATGGGCGTGACGGAATCGCCGCTCAGGAGCGCGTAGGTGACGAAGTTGCACGTCGGCATGCAGCAGGGCACGGGTACGAAGTCGCTCACCTGAAATCGACGCGCTGTCTGCGCCTCCAGCCCTTTCAGCACATCCGGGATCGTCATCCGGCTCATTGGGTCCATCGCTATATGCCTTTGGGCTCGGAACGCCGGCTGGAAGTTGACTCCGAACACCGCCGCGTGACGGATCCCGAAATCGACTATCGCCCCAATCTCGTGATCGTTCACTCCCCTTTCGATCGCCGCGACGAGAACCGCCCGCACATCGGCTTCGGCCAGACGATCAAGGGTCTTCAGCTTGGTCTCGACTAGGTCCGCCCGGCCCCTCAGGGCGAGGTTGGTCGCCGGATCGAAGCCGTCGAACTGGAGGTACACAGTCGGCTTCAGCTCG
>VBGO01000062.1 GCA_005882525.1 Chloroflexota bacterium | reverse complement strand
GAGGCGGCCGAGGCCGTCGAAGAACGTGCCGGCGAGCGAGCGGCATTGACCGCCGAGCGGCAAGCGATGCTCGCCCGGGTCAACGATGCGCGGACCGCGGCGGCGCAGGCGGCCGGAGCCCTGGCGGCGGCGACTGAGGCGCTCCAGCGGGAAAGCCCGCAGGAGGCGCAGCTGCGGCAGCAGCTGATTCGGGTCGGCGGGCTACTGGGGCAGGCCGAGCAGTTGCAGGTCGACACGCTAACCCGCCAGCGTGCGCTGGCCGACGCCGAACAGGCCGCCGACCAGGGACTTGGTGAGCTCGAGCAGCAGATGCTCGGGGCCGCGGCGAGCGTGCGCCAGCTGGTGGCGAGTCGCCAGGAGACCGAGCTGCGGGCGGCGCTGGCGCGTCAGCGGTCGGACGACCTCGGTCGCCAGCTCGAGCGGGCTCGACAGGTCCTCCAATCGCACGGCGATGAGCTGGCTCAGCGTCGTGCGGTGGAATCGGAGCTGGCCGTGCAGCCTTCACTCATCAACGAGGAGCGGCGCCAGTGGCTCGAGACCTCGGGGGCGTTGCAGGCCGAGCTGACGGCGCTGGAGTCGGCGCATCTCCCGGACGGCGAAACGCTAACCGCATTCGAAACCCAGCTCCGGGACGACGAGCAGCGCAACGTCACGCTGCAGGTCGAGCTCGCCCACGCCGACGACGCCTGGACGGCATCCGTCGCGGATGGGGAGGCTGCCCAGGCCGAAGTCGGCCGCTGCGCCCAGGCGCTTCGCGAAGGTGGGCAGCAGGTTGACGACGAGGCCGAACCGATCGAGGAGGTCGATTGGCAGAAAACCGAGCGGGAGGTCTCCCGGTTGCAACGACGCCTCGACGCGATGGGCGCGGTCAATCTCCTTGCGCCGGAGGAATATGCCCAGGTGAGCGAGCGGTGCGAGAGCCTGGCGGCGCAGCTGGCGGACCTGGAGGCCGCCGCGGCCCAGCTCGGTGACCTGCGCGAGCGACTCGAAGAGGAGATCGATACCCGATTCCGGACCGTCTTTCAATCGGTCGCCGTCAACTTCCAGGAATTCTTCGGCGAGCTTTTCGAAGGCGGGCGCGCCACGCTGCGGCTCGAATCCCAGCCGAATGCGAACCGGCTGGATGACGGCGTCGAGATCCTGGCGCAGACTCCCGGCAAGCGGCTGCAACCGCTCACGCTGCTCTCCGGCGGTGAGCGGGCGTTGACCGCCCTGGCGTTCCTCTTCGCCCTGCAGGCCGTCAATCCCAGCCCCTTCTACGTCCTCGATGAGGTCGATGCCGCGCTGGACGATGCCAACGTGGTTCGATTCAACCGCGTGTTGAAGCGGCTTTCGAGGGACCAGCAGTTCCTGATCGTGACCCATAACCACTCGACGATGGCGCAGGCGGAGGTGCTCTACGGCGTGACGCTCGCCGACCATGGCATCTCTCGCATCGTGTCGGTCCGCCTGCACCAGGACGCCTTGATTCCGGTAGGTGAACGCTCCGCCTGACCCGAATGCCGCGGCGCCGAACGAGCGCCAGGGATTCTGGACGCGCTTCTCGAAGACCCTGGATGCCGGTCGCCAGGCATACGTGGCCGACCTCAAGGAGGTCTTCGGCCGTCCGGCGCTCGATACCGCCTTCTGGGACGACCTCGAAACCAGCCTGATCGCGGCGGATGCGGGCGTTCCAACCACCGAGCGCGTGGTCGGGGACCTGCGCCGGCAGGCGGCGGGCGCCCACCTGCGCACACCCGCCGATGCGCTCGGCTATCTGAAAGCGGACCTCGGCAAGCAGATGGCCGCGCGACCGCGCGACCTCAATCTGCGTGGCGCCCCGGCGGTCATGCTCGTCGTCGGGGTCAACGGCTCGGGCAAGACGACCACGATCGGAAAGCTCGCCCACTTGCTGCAGCGCGAGGGCCGGCGGCCACTGCTGGCTGCGGGCGACACCTATCGGGCGGCCGCCATCGAGCAGCTCCGGCTCTGGGGCGAGCGGGCACAGGTCGAGGTGGTGGCACACGGGCCCGGGGCTGACCCGGGAGCGGTGGCCTTCGACGCCGTCCAGGCGGCGCGCGCCCGCGGCAAGGACCTGGTGATCATCGATACCGCCGGCCGGTTGCACACACGAACCGACCTGATGGAAGAGCTACGCAAGGTCCGCCGTGTGCTGCAGCGGCTCGATGAGCAGGCGCCGCAGGAAGTCCTCGCGGTGCTCGACGCGCATGTCGGCCAGAACTCGGCACAGCAGGTCAAGGTCTTCCAGGAGGCGATCGGTCTCACCGGACTGGCGGTGACGAAAATGGACGGCAGCGCTAAGGCCGGCGTTGTGCTTAGTATCGAGGAGGACCTGTCGGTGCCGGTGAAACTGGTCGGCATCGGCGAGGGCCTCGATGACCTCAATCGCTTCGATCCCGGACAATACCTGGATGCACTGTTGCGGAAGGAGGACGGGACATGAACGCTGTCGATAAATCGGATCCCTTCGTCCGGCTCGTCACCGCCACGGACCTGCTGGAAGCCGACCTCTGGAAAGCCGTCCTGGAGTCGGCCGGCATCCCGGTTTACTTCCGGCAGGAAGGCATCGCCGCCGTCTCCGGCATCACGGTGGGGGAGCTGGCCGCCGTCGACCTCTGGGTGCCCCGCGACCAGGCCGCTGAAGCGCTCGAGATCCTGCAGGACGAACGGGTGGAGCCGGTTGACGAGGAGGGACCGAGCTGACCTTCTGGGTTCTGGCCGTGGGCGTCGGGGTGCTCGGGCTGCTTGCCCTGACGTTCGCCGTGCTGGGCATCCTGGCACTGCTGCAGTTCGTGCTCCGCAACGAGGAGAAGGGCGCCCGGGGCGGCTGAGAGCGCCCCGATATACTGTCAAGGCTAAATGCTTGACAGTGCCCAACGCCGGCAGCGCCAGCTGCGCCTGCTCGATCTCTACGGCTCGCTGCTGACCGACCATCAGCGGCGCATCCTCCACCTGGCCTGGGAGCTCGACTGGTCCTATGGCGAGATCGCGCAGCGCGAAGGCGTCTCGCGAACCGCCGTCTACGACGTGGTGCGGCGGACCACCACCAATCTCGACGACTACGAGCGCAAGCTCGGGCTGATGCGGGCCCAGCGTGTTTGACTCCCTGACCGAGCGCCTCGACCAGGCGCTCAAGAAGCTGACCGGGCGAGGCAAGTTGAGCGAGGCCGACGTCGACGCCGGACTGCGCGAAGTGCGGCTCGCGTTGCTGGAGGCCGACGTCAACTACAAGGTGGTCAAAGATTTCATCGCGAATATCCGGACCCGGGCCGTGGGCGCCGAGGTGATGGAGAGCCTGAACCCGGGCCAGCAGCTGGTCAAGATCGTCGACGAGGAGATGGTCCGGTTGCTCGGCGACCGCGAGCCGATGACCTATGCTCCATCCCCGCCGACCGTGATCGTGCTCGCCGGACTGCAGGGGTCGGGCAAGACGACGACCGCCGGCAAGCTCGCCCTCTTCGTTCGGCGCGAAGGCCACCGCCCGCTGCTGGTGTCGACCGACGTCCGGCGCCCGGCGGCCATGGAGCAGCTCGAGGTGCTGGCCAAGAGCATCAACGCGCCCGCGTACGCACCTCGGGCGACCGACCCGGTGGCGATCGCGCGCGAGTCGCCCGCCGAGGCGCGACGGGTCAATGCCGACGTGATCATCATCGATACCGCCGGCCGGCTGCAGGTCGAGCCCGAGTTGCTCGCCGAGCTCAAGGCGATCACCGATGCGGTCCCGTCGCAACACCGGCTGCTGGTGCTCGACGCGATGACCGGCCAGCAAGCGGTCAACGTCACCACCGCCTTCCAGCAGACCATCTCGCTCAGCGGCGCGATCCTGACCAAGCTGGACGGTGATGCCCGGGGCGGGGCGGCGCTCTCGCTGCGCGCGGTGACCCACTGTCCCATCCAGTTCGTCGGTGTCGGCGAGAAGCTGACCGACCTCGAGATCTTCTACCCGGACCGGATGGCGTCGCGCATCCTCGGGATGGGCGATGTCCTGACGCTGATCGAGAAGGCGCAGGAGCACGTCGACGCCTCGCAGGCCCAGGAGATGGAGAAGAAGCTCCGCACCGGTCGAATCACGCTCACCGACTTCATGGAGCAGCTCAAGCAGGTCAAGAAGATGGGTCCTTTGGAAGGGATCATCGGCATGCTGCCGGGTGCGGGGAAGATCAAGAACCTGGCCGGCGCGATGCCTAGCGACGATCAGCTCAAGGAGATGGAGGCGATCATTCTGTCGATGACGCCGGCCGAGCGCGAGCGGCCGGAGGCCATCGACGGCAGCCGCCGTCGCCGGATCGCGCGCGGCGCGGGGACCGACATCGCCGCCGTGAACCGGCTGCTCAAGGGTTTTCAGCAGATGCAGCAGATGATGAAACAGATGGGGAAGGGGAAGCGAATCACGGGATTACCCATCGATCCCGCTCAACTCATGAAAGGCTAGGAGGTCTGATTTGTCAGTAAAGATTCGACTGCGGCGGATCGGCGCAAAGAAGCACCCGTTCTACCGGCTGGTGGTGGCGGACACTCGCTCACCACGCGATGGCAAGTTCATCGAGATCCTCGGTACCTACGATCCGATGACCGAGCCCGTCAAGCTCAACCTGGACGAGGAGAAGATCAAAGCCTGGCTGCAAAAGGGGGCCCGTCCATCCGACACCGCCCGGGCGTTCCTGATCGGCCGCGGACTGCTGCCGAAGGAATCGGCGCGCAAGCGGCCGACCAAGCCGTCGAAAGCGGAAGCCGCCGCGGCCGCCGCCAAAGCCGGCCCAGCCCAGGCAACCGCCCCGGCGCCGGCCGCCGCCGCGACGGAAGGGGCCTAGCGATGCAGGACTACACCGACCTGGTGAGCTACATCGTCAAGGCGATGGTGACCAAGCCCGACGAGGTGAAGGTGGCGATGGTCGAAGGTGAGCGCACCAACCGGGTCGAAGTGACCCTCGCCAACGATGACGTGGGCAAAGTCATCGGCCGCGGCGGGCGCAACATCGACGCGATCCGGGCGGTGGTCCGGGCGGCCGCGTTGAAGAACCACGATCGGGTGATGGTCGAGATCGTTTGACCGCCCAGCCGGAACCCGATCTTCGGATCGGCCGGGTGCTCAAGGCCCACGGCGTCAAGGGAGCCGTTCGCATGGAGCTCCTCACCGACTTTCCCGATCGGTTCGCTCCCGGCCGCGAGGTCCTCGTGGCCGGACGACGCATGAGGATCGCGAGATCGGAAGGCCAGGAGGGCAGCCTGCTGGTGACGTTCGAGGGCATCGACGACCGGGACGCCGCCCTGCCACTCGTGGGCGCCTACTGCACGCTGCCCCTGGCGGAGGCACGGACGCTGCCGGCCGACCGCTACTACCACTTCCAGCTGGTTGGCCTGACCGTCGTCGATGCGCATCACGCTCGCGAGCTGGGCCAGGTGGCGGAGGTGCTGACCTACCCGGCGAACGATGTGTTGCGGGTCACCGGCAGGGAGCGCGAGATCTTGATCCCGATGATTCGCAGCGTGGTTCGCTCGATCGCGCCGGCGGAGGGGACGATCACGGTCGACCTCCCGGAGGAAACCCAGGCGTGAACATCGAGGTCCTGACACTTTTTCCCGAGCAGTTCCCGGGGCCGCTGACCGCGGGCGTGACCGGCCGCGGGCTCGCCGCCGGACGCGTCAACCTGCGCGTCCACAACCTTCGCGATTACACGCATGACCGGCACCGGCAGGTCGATGACGTCCCCTACGGCGGCGGCGCCGGCATGGTGTTGAAGCCAGAACCGATCTTCGAAGCGGTGCGGGCGCGGGCGGGCAAGGGGCCGGTGATCCTGCTGACACCGCAGGGCGAGTTGCTGAACCAGGAGCTGGTGCGCGAGCTCGCCGGATACGACGATCTCTACCTGATCTGCGGCCGGTACGAGGGCGTCGATGAGCGCGTCGCCACCCATCTGGTCGATCGCGAGGTCTCCGTCGGCGATTACGTCCTGACGGGGGGCGAGCTCCCCGCGATGGTGCTGATCGATGCGGTCTGCCGCCTGGTCGCCGGGGTGCTGGGATCCGAGGCATCGCCGAAAGACGAATCCTTCGACCAGCGTCTCCTGGAGTACCCGCATTACACGCGACCGGCCCTCTTCGAGGGACATCCGGTCCCCGAGGTGTTGCTCTCCGGCCACCACGCGGAGATCGAGCGCTGGCGTCGCAGCCAGGCAGTCGAACGAACACGCCGGCGCCGTCCCGACCTGCTCGACCGCCAGCAGGGGTAACCGGGCAGCCGGGTGATATCCTTGTACGCCGTGTCCAACGTCATCAACCTGCTGGAGGCTGAGTCCCAGCGGAAGAACGTACCGACCCTGATCCCCGGTGACACCGTCAAGGTGCACGCCAAGGTAGTCGAGGGCACCCGCGAACGAGTCCAGATCTTCGAAGGCATCGTGATCGGCTGCCGGGGTAGCGGCGCCAAAGAGGCTTTTACCGTCCGACGGATCGCTCATGGGGTCGGGGTCGAGCGCAGCTTCCTGTTGCACTCGCCGCGCATCGACAAGATCGACGTCGTCCGCCACGGAAAAGTGCGCCGGGCCAAGCTGTACTACCTGCGAGGAAAAGTCGGAAAGAGTGCCCGAATTCGGGAGAAGCGTCAAGCCGTTGCCAGCACGACCGTCCCTGCCGACGTCGAAACCGTCGCCGAAGAAACGCCCGAAAACGCCGAAAGCTGACCGGGACCTCTGGGTCTTCGAGCGGCAGGCCTTCGGGCTGGGCTACACGACGGTTGCGGGCGTCGATGAGGCCGGCCGCGGCCCCTGGGCGGGTCCGGTCGTGGCAGGCGCCGCGATCATGCGGCCCTACTTCCATTGCGAGGGGATCGACGACTCCAAGCTGCTGACCGCCGAGGAACGCGACCACTATTACGAGTGCATCCTCGATGGCGCGGAAGCCTGGGGCGTGGGCATCGTCGAGGTTGATGAGATCGACCGGGTCGGCGTCTCGCGGGCGAACCGCTGGGCGATGGGCATCGCCTTGCAACAACTCGGCCGGGCGATCGACTACCTGCTGATCGATGGGTTCTTACTCCCCGAGTCGCTGACGCCGCAGCTACCGATCGTCAAAGGCGACCGGCGGTCGATCTCGATCATGTCCGGTGGCATCCTGGCGAAGGTGACCCGCGACCGGCTGATGATGCGGATCGCTGAAAAGTTCCCCGGATACGGTTTCGAGATGCATAAGGGCTACCCAACGCCCGAGCACTTGACGGCCATGGACCGCCACGGGCTCACGCCCCTGCATCGGCGCTCCTTCATCTCTATCCGGACGCGCGCCGAGTTGGAAGCGGCGGCCTTTGCCAGTCAATCCAAAGGGGTCGATCCACCGAATTGAACTTGCATCTCGGGCGCGACCTGGTACTCGTCGCCGACGTCTCAAACGCTCGCATCGCACTGAAGCGCGGCTCGCGTGGGGCGACGCCCCGGGCTCGGCTCGCCCCGCATCCCGATCTGCTGCGTCCAACCGGTGAATCGACCCCTCGGAGTTAGCGGTGAGGCGCTCGCCGAGGACCACCTGCGGGGCCTCGGCTACGAGATCGTCGACCGAGATATCCGTACCCCGCTTGGCCAGCTCGACCTGGTGGTCCTGGATGGAAAGACCCTCGTGTTTGTCGAGGTCAAGACCCGGGCCGGACACGGCTTTGGCCTACCGCAGGAAGCAGTGGATGCCCGCAAGATTCGAAAACTTCGCCAGCTGGGCCTGTACTACTTAAAGATGCGGCCGCATCGCGGACAGGTCCGCTTCGATGTGGTCGGTCTCACGGTCAGCGACGGGCGCCTGGTTCGGGTCGACCACATCAAGAACGCGATCGACTAGCTTCGTTGATCGCAGCGACTCGCAGGTCCGCCTATAGGGTGAACTTCGATTGGGCGGCGGCGTAGCGACCCACCGCGCGGAAGCTGTCCGCATCAACACCGACGCGCCGCGACACTTCCAGGGCCAGCCATTGCAACGGCACGGCATTGACGATGGGAGCCAGCCGTTCATCGATTTCCGGCGTCTCCAGCTGAAGCGTCGTCTCGCTAAGGCTGGTGGCCGAAGCACCGACGGCCACGGTTGTTGCGCCGATCTCATGGAGCGCCGCCGTCAGCTCCCCAGTCCTCTCCAGGGTCGCGCCGGGTTGCGCCATCACCACGACCGAATCCTCGGCATCGAGGCTGATGAGCGGGCCGTGCAGGATGCTTTCCAGCTCGTGCCCCTCCGTACTGAGGTACGCCGCCTCCCGGAGCTTCAGCGCCCCCTCGAGCGCGGTGGCGTACGCGGGGCCGCCGCCGACGAAGTGGACCACGCGTGTCAGGTTCAACCGGTCGACCGCCTCGACGACCTGGGGGCGCAGGCTCACAGCCGCTCCAATGGCGTCGGGCAGGCGGGCAAGTTCAGCGTCCCAGGGCGGCGAACCGAGGGCGACCGCAAGCTGGGCCAGCCGGAGGATCGCCCCGGTGTGGCTCGCGGTATGCACGGGCGACCGCTCCTGCGCCACGGTGTACACGACGCCAGGGCCGGTCAATGGAGACCCTTCGCCGGTGATTGCGACCCAATGGTCCTGAGAGCTGAAACCCTGGAGCGCCGCCTGGCTGAAGCGCTTGCTTCCTCGATGGCTCAACAGCACCAGGCCGTCGTCGGCCGTGAAGCGGGGTGGATAGTTGGCGAATTCGAACGCCGGGATCGCCCACGCATCCAGGCCGACGCTTCGCAGCAGATACTGACCGACCAGAGCGCCGTGGTGGCTGGTGCCGGTGCCGACCAGGAAGATCCGCGATCGTCCGGACAGCCGCGAGACGACCGACCGCGAAAGCGGGTCTCGCAGTAGACGGTCGACCGCGTCGGGTTGTGACTCAATGGTCTCTTCGAGAAAGGCGCCGGGAGCTTTCAGGCCGCTTCTTCCCAGGCCTTGAGGAACTGGTAGACGATCCGGCCAGTGGCGCCCCAGATCACGTCGTCGCCGACCGTGTAATAGTGGATGCGGTACTCCTGCTCGCCGACGCTGCGGGTTTCGGTGGTGTGCACGCGGGTGTCGAGCAGCTGGGTGACCGGGACCATCAGCACACTCTTCACCTCGTCGGGCGCCAGCCGCAGGTCATCGATGCCACCCTCCACCAGCCCGACGACCGGGGTGATCACGAAGCTGCTGACCGCGGTGAAGACGTCATCGAGCTCACCGAGCACCATCACCCTGGATGGCTCGAGGCCGATCTCCTCGTAGCTCTCACGAAGCGCGGTCTCAATGGTTTCCACGTCCGTTTCCTCTCGCTGACCACCCGGAAACGAGATCTGGCCTTTGTGGGTGAGGACGGTGTCAGTCCGTCGGGTAAAGAGCAGCTCGATCCCGTTGCCGCGCTTCAGCAGCGGAATCAACACGCCGGCGCGGATCAGCGGCGGCGCCGTGTCGATGCTGCGCCGGACGCGGCGCTCGAGGACCTGGCGCAGCCGATCGACGCGGGTACTGGCGGCCGTCGTCAGGTCCATGCCTCGAATGAGACCGGGACCTGGTGGCCGCAGTGGGTGCAGACCCAGACCTGGCCTCGGCGGACGACCTGCCGGCCGTCTTCGAGCCGCACCGAGCGATCCGGACCGTTGATCCGTTCCCAGTGGGGCATGCGCTTGCACTGGTCGCAGGTCGGTGGCGGTGGGTTAGCTTTCACTGCCCCGATTATCCCCGCTGGCCGCCAAATCAAGCCGTCGTAGCACCTTTGCGGGATTCCCACCCACGATGACGCCCGGCGGGATGTCATCGAAGACCACGGCATGGATGCCGACCACCGTGTCCCGACCGATCCGGACCCCCGGCAGCACCGAGACCTGTCCCCCGATCCAGACGTTGTCCTCGATCACCACCGCTTGCGCCCGGCCGGGCCGCTGCCGATCGACGGGCGATTCGGAGTAGGGGAGATGGTCTCGGATCTCGCAGGAGCCGAGCACGCAGTCAGCACCGACCTCGACCCGCTCGGCGGCGATGATCGTGCAGCCGTTCAGGCGGGCCCGGCGGCCAATGCGGATGACCGCCTCGGGACGGGTGGTGATGAGGCGGTTGACCTCGGCGTGCGACCAGGCGTTGACGTCGGCGTCGAGCATCACCCGTCCGGGACCGGAGATCCGCAGACGTCCATTCCCCTGCAGGCCAGGTTCGATGTGAACGCCGCGCCTCAGCCGGTACGGCACGCTGGTCAGCCAGCCGAGGGCGCGGGCCGCCGTATGTTTCCATTGCATCAGTTGTGCGATCACCCGGCAGCGTACGACGATAGGAGCGGAATCGTCAGTTAATCATCGGGGAAGGGAAGGTCAGGTGGCGAAGACACTCGACGAATCGAAACTTCGGAGCCGGCACCGCAACGCCTACATCGCCCTCTATATCGTCGGGGGTCTGACCCTGCTGCTGGGACTTACGGCCGAGCTGGGTCGGGTCGAGGCACTGCTGCAACTGTTTGGCAGCGGGTGGGTGGTCGCGGTTGAAGGCGCGATCCTGGTTCTGCTGGGGTACTTCACGATGGGGGGCTCATTGCTTGCCCTTGGCATCGCGATCGGGCTCTATGGGGTCGACGCCATCCTGACGGTGCTGGGCGGCGCGTTCGCCGGGGTCTGGGTTCGGGCGCTGGTCCTGTTTTTCTTAATCCGGGGCTTCATGGCGTTGCGGGAGTTGAAGCGTCGTCAGACCGTCGCGGCCAGCCTCGGGTCGCCCTCGACCGGCGTGACCAGGACGGAGCCCTCGCTGCCACCCCAGGACCACCCAACTACTAGCTGACACATATAGACAAAACAGTGTAATATCGGGCCCGGTGCTGGCCAGGGCCCTATCGGGGACGGTGTTCGGGCTCGACGGCGTCCGGGTCGAGGTGGAGGCGGATATCGCCGATGGCTTGCCCGGGTTTCATATCGTGGGGCTCGGCGACCGGGCGTTGCAGGAAGCCCGCGAGCGGGTGAAGATCGCCATCAACAACAGCGGCTTTCAGTTCCCGGGGCGCAAGGTGACGATCAACCTGGCGCCGGCGCAGCTGCCCAAAGAGGGGAGTGGATTCGACCTGGCGATGGCGGCGGCCATCGTCAACGCCGGCGAGGACCGCGACCTGCCGGGCGACGCCGCCTGGCTGGGTGAGCTGGCGCTGGACGGCAGCGTCCGGGCGATCCGCGGCACGCTGGCGATCGTGGCCCATCTCGATCGGCTCGGGGCGCGGCGCTTTTACGTGCCGACTGCCAACGTAGCCGAGGCACGGATCGCTACCGCCGCCCCGGTCCTAGGGATCGGTCACCTACGTCAGCTGAAGGCGCATTGGGAAGCCGGTGAGCCGCTGGATGCCTCGGTGGTGAGCGAGGCTGCCCTGCCGACGCCCCCGCCATCCGTCGACCTGGGCGAGGTCGCCGGTCAGCCGCATGCCAAGCGGGCCCTCGAGGTCGCGGCCGCCGGAGCGCATCATCTTTTATTGGTGGGGCCGCCGGGTGCGGGCAAGACGCTGCTGGCCCGGGCACTCCCCGGAATTCTGCCGCCACTCAACCGGCGCGAAGCGGTCGAAGTCACCTCGATCGCGTCCTGTGTTGGCATGCTGCCGGCTGGCGCCGGCCTGCTCGAGCTGCCGCCCTTTCGTGCTCCACACCACACCATCTCACCGGCGGCCCTGGTCGGCGGCGGCGGGGCCGCGCCCCGGCCCGGTGAAGTCACCCGGGCGCACCGTGGCGTGCTCTTCATGGACGAGATCACGGAATTCCGTCGCGACGCGCTCGAGTCCCTCCGGCAGCCGCTCGAAGAGGGGCGGCTGGCGGTGGCCCGCTCCCGCGGGCACGCCGTTCTGCCGGCCCGCTTCATCCTGGTGGCGGCGGCCAATCCCTGCCCCTGTGGTTTTGCCGGCGACCCTCGCCGAATCTGCGAATGCACGCCGCTCGAGCGACAGCGCTACCGGGCCCGATTGTCCGGACCGATCCGCGATCGCATCGATCTGCAGGTCCTGGTCCCCCGACAACCGGCGGGCGAGCTCTTGCGCGCGAACCTGAGCGCCGAAACGAGCGCGGCTGTCCGCGAGCGCGTGGTGGGAGCGCGGCGTCGCCAGCAGGAGCGGCGACCGCACGGTCCACTCAACGGTGCCCTCACCGGGCCGCAGCTCCGGCGGGACGCGCCGCTAGACGCGGCCGGTCAGACATTGCTAGAGACCGCCGCCGAGCGGTTGCAGCTCAGCGGTCGCGCCGTCCATCGGGTCCTCCGTGTGGCACGCACCATCGCGGACCTGGAAACGTCCACCTCCGTCGAGCAGGCCCACGTGGCCGAGGCGCTCCAGTACCGCGAGAGCGGGTGACGGCCCCCAGCCTGACCCTCCCCCGCGAGCGGGGGAGGGGAACTACCGTCGTCTGGCTCGGTGATCCGGCCTATCCGGCTCGGCTCAGGGAAATCCACGATCCACCGGCGCGGCTCTACATCAACGGGCAACTGCCGTCGGAGCCGATGATCGCCATCGTCGGGTCGCGGCGCGCAACCCCCTACGGCCGACGGACGGCCCACCGGCTGGCCCGCGATCTCTCGGATGCCGGCGTGGTCGTCGTCAGCGGCCTGGCTCGTGGCATCGATGCGGCTGCGCATCGCGGCGCGCTGGAAGGTCGGAGTCCGACGGTTGCCGTGATGGCGACCGGGCTCGACCGCATCTACCCGCCCGAGCATACCGAGCTGGCGCAGGCGATCGCGGCATCGGGCGCCGTGATCACCGAGGCGGAGAACGGCACGCGGTCGCTTCCCGGTGCGCAATCGAATCATCAGCGGCCTCAGCCTGGGCGTGGTTGTGGTCGAGGCGGCGGAGCGAAGCGGCGCCTTGATCACCGCGCGCATGGCGGCGGAACAGGGGCGCGAGGTGTTTTGCGTTCCCGGCAGTATCGAGAATCCGCTCGCCGTCGGTGGTCATCAACTACTCAAGGACGGAGCGACGCTGGTACAAACCGTCGAGGATGTGCTGGATGAGTTTGCCGATCTCTCGCGTGCGCGTGCACGCGCGCATGCGCATACACACGCGCGTACGCGTGCGCGTGCGCGCGCGGATTCAGGACCGCAAGATTCCGAGCTCGCTGCCGTTTGGGAATTGCTTGATTGGGTAGAACCGCGCCATCATGATGATCTGGCGGTCATGATGAACCTCGACATTAAGGAAGTGAGTCGACGCTTGACGCTGCTGGAAATGGGTGGCTATATAATCGGCGACTGCGGTGCGGTCACCCGCCGCGCTTTGGACTGAAATGGCAAACCCACTGATCATCGTTGAGTCACCCGCGAAGGCCAAGACACTCAGCCGGTTTCTTGGTGGCAAGTACGACATCCGCGCCTCGATGGGGCACGTGCGCGACCTTCCCAAGAGCACGCTGGGGATCGATATCGAGCATTCCTTCGCGCCCGAGTACGTCACCATCCCGGGCAAGGAATCGACGATCAGGGACTTGAAGGCCGCCGCCAAGGGCGCCTCCGACATCCTGCTCGCATCGGACCCCGACCGCGAGGGCGAGGCGATCGCCTGGCATCTCGCGCACGTGTTGCGATTGAAAGACCCGCGCCGAATCGAGTTGCACGAGATCACCCCGAGCGCGGTGGAGAAGGCGCTGGGTGCGTTGCGCCCGATGAACCAGGACCTGGTCGACGCCCAGCAGGCTCGACGGGTGATCGACCGGCTCGTTGGTTACAAGTTAAGCCCGTTGCTCTGGAAAAAGATTCGGAAAGGCTTGAGCGCCGGCCGGGTGCAATCGGTGGCAGTCCGGCTGGTCTGCGAGCGGGATGAAGAAATCGAGCGCTTTGTCCCGGTTGAATCCTGGACTCTCGATGCAATGCTGTCGAAGGTCGATTTGCCGCAGCGGGTGTTTGCCGCCCGCCTGGTCGGCAAGCGGGGGGAGGAGAAGCTCGAGCTCACGCAAGAGGGCCAGGTCCAGGAGATCGTGGCCCAGCTCGATGGCGCCAGTTACAAGGTGCTGTCGATCGAGACCAAGGACAGCATGCGAAATGCGCCCCCACCCTACAAGACCAGCACCCTGCAGCAAGATGCCTCCAGCCGGCTACGGCTGAAGCCGAATCGCACGATGAGCCTGGCGCAGCAGCTCTACGAGGGCGTCGAGCTCGGCAACCAGGGCCCGGTCGGCCTGATCACCTACATGCGCACCGACTCCTTCCGGATCTCCGATGACGCGAGCACCCAGGCGCGACGGTTCATCACCGAGCAGTACGGTCCGACCTATGCGCGCCGCGACAAGGTCGAGTTCAAGGCCAAGGGCCCGGTCCAGGATGCCCATGAGGCGATCCGTCCGACCGATGTCGAGCGCACCCCGGATTCCGTCCGATCGTTTCTGACGCCGGACCAGCTCAAGGTCTATCGGCTGATCTGGCAGCGCTTCACCGCGAGCCAGATGACCGCCGCCCGCTTCGCTCAAACGCGCGTCGATATCTCCGCCGCCGACTACCTGTTCCGGGCGACCGGCTCGGTGCTGGTCTTCGACGGCTTCTACCGCGTCTGGGAGCGCGACCGCGACAACGACGAGGAGAAGGAGCTGCCGGTGCTCGCGGTCGACGAACCGCTCAATCTCCAGGAGCTCAAGCCCGAGCAGCACTTCACCCAGCCGCCGCCGCGCTACACGGAGGCGTCCTTGATCAAGGCGCTGGAAGAGCTCGGCGTCGGCCGGCCGAGCACCTTTGCGCCAACCGTCGAGGTCATCCAGACGCGCCACTACGTCAAGCAGGAAGATCGTCGGCTGTTCCCCACCGACCTGGGCAAGACGGTCAACGCCTGGCTGGTGGAGCACTTCCCGGAGATCGTTGATGTCGGCTTTACCGCCGCCATGGAGGAAGAGCTCGATGACGTCGAAGAAGGACGGCGCAAGTGGGTGCCGATCGTCCGCGAGTTCTATCGGCCGTTCTCCAAGACGCTGACAAAAGCCGAAGCCACGGCGCGGATCAAGGTCCCCATGCGAGAGACCGGTGAGGACTGTCCAAAGTGCAAGCAGGAAGGACGCACCGGCCGCCTCGTCTACCGCATGAGCCGGTTGGGCGAGTTCGTCGGCTGCTCGCTCTATCCGGAGTGCGATTACATCCAGGGCCGCGAGGGTCAGGAGAAGGCGCCGGCCCCCGAGCCGACGGGCGAGATGTGCCCGAAGTGCGGCAAGCCGCTCGTGACGCGGACCGGCAAGCGCGGCCCGTTCGTCGCCTGCTCCGGCTATCCGAAGTGCCGCTACGTCAAACGTGAGATCAATCCCGCCGACGTCGTCGCGGACCGCGCCTGCCCCAACTGTGGCAAGCCGTTGCTCAATCGCAAGGGCCGCTTCGGCAGCTTCATTGGGTGTTCGGGTTACCCGGACTGCCGGTACATCGAGGGTGGCACGCGCACGGTGACCCCGCCGGCGGCGAGCGAGTTGCTGATGGACGACCCCTGCCCGCGTTGCGGGAAGCCCCAGGTGATGCGCCAGGGCCGCTACGGGGAATTCAAGAGCTGCTCCGACTACCCGGCCTGCAAACCGGAGCGCGCTGCGCGCACCAGTACCGGCCGCCGCCCGCGGACGAAGAAGCCGACGATCCCGGCCGCCTAGCCCTCCCGACCGCCTACCCCCGGTTTCAAACTGAGGATCAGCGGCTATACTCTGGCGAGCAAATAAGCACGTCTCCTGACGGCGTCGGGTTGCCTGCGACAGGTCCGGTGACCGGATGACGGAGGCGGAAGTAGAAACAGGGAGGTCGGTTTTCGTATGCCACTCGTGACGCTCAAGCAGCTCCTCGAGGCTGGTGTCCACTTCGGCCATCAGACCAGCCGTTGGAATCCGAAGATGAAGCGGTACATCTTCACCGCTCGCAACGGGATCCATATCATCGATCTCCAGCAGACCGTCAAACTGTTGGACGACGCCTCGAACTGGGTCAAGGACGTCGTCGGCGGTGGCCGGCTCGTCCTCTTCATCGGCACGAAGAAACAGGCCCAGGAATCGATCGAGTTGGAGGCCCGCCGGTCAGGCATGCCCTTCGTGAACCACCGCTGGATGGGCGGCATGCTGACCAACTTCACGGTCATGCGGCGCCAGATCGATCGCCTCAACAGCCTGCGGGCCATCCGCAACAACGGCGGCTTCACCGGCAGCAAGAAGGCGATCACCCAGCTCGAGGAGGAGTACCAGCGGCTCGAGCGCTTCTTCGGCGGCATGGCGGAGATGAAGCGGCTACCCGGGGCGGTCTATGTCGTCGACCCGCGCAAAGAGCACATCGCCGTCACCGAAGCTCGCAAGCTCGCCATCCCCATCGTCGCGATCACCGATTCCAACTGTGACCCGGATGAGATCGACCACGTCATCCCCGGAAACGACGACGCGATCCGCGCCGTCAAGCTGATCACCTCGAAGATCGCCGACGCGGCCCTGGAGGCGCGCCAGTTGATCAGTCCCGAGGAGCTCACCGCTGCACCTGAGGCGCCGGTCACCGAGTTCGAGTTCGGGCAGGAGGAAGAGGAAGAAGAGGAAAAGAGCTTCGCCGGAATGCCGACGGTTAACGAGGCCGAGTTCTACGAGGACGAAGCCCTGGACGACGAGAAATAGCCATGGCGATTTCAGCAGACCAGGTCAAGGCGCTCCGCGACGCGACAGGCGCGGGCATGATGGACTCGAAGCGCGCCCTCGAGGCGACCAACGGCGACCTCGAGAAAGCCAAAGATTGGTTGCGCCAGAAAGGGATAGCCAAGGCTGGGGCCAAGGCGACCCGCACGGCGGGGGAAGGAATTATTGCTACCTACGTCCATCACAACCACCAGTTGGGCGTCCTGTTGGAGCTGAACAGCGAGAGCGACTTCGTCGCGCGCAACGATGAGTTCCGCCACCTGGCACACGAGATCGCCGTCCACATCGCGGCGGCGGAGCCGAGGTATCTCCGCCGCGAGGATGTGCCCAAGGACGTCATCGACCGGGAGCGGGCCATCTTCGAGGGGCAGGCGAAGGATCAGAAAAAGCCGGAGGCCGTGATCGAGAAGATCATCCAGGGCAAGATGAACGACTTCTACAAACGCGAGGTCCTGCTCGACCAGGCCTGGGCGAAGGACGACAAGCGGACGGTGGACCAGATGCTCAAAGAAGCGATTGCCAAGCTTGGTGAGAACATAACGATTTCCCGGTTCGCCCGTTTCAAGGTCGGAGAAGCCAGCTAGTCCAACCACTTGATGCTGTGATCAAACCGTCGGCCCTGCCGCGCTACAAACGGGTGCTCCTCAAGCTCGGGGGCGAGGGCCTCGCCGGAAAGGCCGCCTTCGGGATCGATCCGGACATCGTGCATGACATCGCCGAGGACATCATCGGAGTGAAGAACACCTACAACACCCAGTTCGCGATCGTCGTCGGCGGTGGCAACATCATCCGCGGCGACACGGCGAGCAAACGGGGCATGGACCGAGTCACGGCCGATTACATGGGCATGTTGGGCACGGTCATCAATGCGCTCGCGTTGCAGGACGCATTGGAGAACATGGGTCAGCCGACCCGGGTCCAGACCGCCATCAGCATGCACCAGATCGCGGAGCCGTACATCCGGCGGCGCGCGGTCCGGCACCTGGAAAAGGGGCGAGTCGTCGTCCTGGCGGCCGGCAGCGGCAACCCCTACTTCAGCACCGACACGACCGCCGCCCTCCGCGCGGTCGAAATCGAGGCCGAGGTCGTGCTCAAGGCGACCAAAGTCGATGGCATCTACGATGCGGATCCCGTGACGAATCCGAAAGCGAAGCGCTTCGCCCGGCTCGACTACCTCGATTTGATCAACAAGGACCTGCGGGTGATGGATCACACCGCCGTCACCCTCTGCCGCGAGAACAACATCCCGATCATCGTGTTCGACCTATCGCATGCCGGCAACCTGGAGGGCGTGGTGGCGGGAAAGCAGATCGGAACCATGGTGGGCGCGCCGGCATGATCGAGGCGAACGTGAAAGACGCGGAGACCAAGATGCAAAAGAGCCTGGATGCGCTCGCCAAGGAGATCCTCACCATCCGCACCGGCCGGGCTAGCCCGGCGCTGGTGGACAAGATCCCGGTCGAGTACTATGGCAACCCAACACCCTTGAACCAGCTGGCCACCATCACCGTGCCGGAGGCCCGCATGATCCTGATCCAGCCCTGGGACCGGACCATCATCAGCGCCGTTGAAAAAGCGATCCAGAAGTCCGAGCTCGGACTGAACCCGGGCAACGACGGACAGCTGATCCGGGTCCCGATCCCGCCCTTGAACGAAGAGCGGCGGCGAGAGTATGCCCGCCTCGTTAAGCGCTACGCCGAGGGCGCCCATATCGCGATCCGCAATATCCGGCGCGAGCAGATGGACCGCATCAAAGCCCTCGAGAAGGAGAAGAAGATCTCGGCTGACGAGGCCCGGCGCGGCGGCGAGCAGCTACAGAAGGTCGCCGATCGCCACATCGGCCTGGTCGACCAGATGGCGGCCCGCAAAGAAGCCGAGATCATGGAGGTCTGACGCCTACGAACCAGCGGTGAGCCAGTTGCCCCCTCCCGAGCACGTCGCGATCATCATGGATGGCAACAGCCGCTGGGCTCGTGAGCGCTTGCTGCCACGCGTCATGGGGCACAAGGCCGGCATCGAGACGATCCGCCGCGTCGCGGAGGCGGCCGATCGTCGTGGCGTCCGCGTCCTGACCCTGTATGCCTTTTCGACCGAGAACTGGTCGCGCCCCCGCGATGAAGTCGATGCCTTGATGAACCTTTTCTCGGAAACGATCCGGCGCGAGGTCGACGAACTGGCCCGCCGCGGGATCGAGCTGCGGTTCTCCGGGCGCCTGCACGACCTGTCGACGGCGCTGCAGGACCAGATCCGTCAGGCCAACGAGCGAACCCGGGTGAGTGCCAGGGCCATTCTCAACATCGCCATCAATTACGGCGGCCGGCAAGAGATCGTCGACGCGATCCGTGAGCTGGCCCGAGACGGGGCGGATTTGACCCAGCTCGACGAAGCCAGCGTCGCGGATCATCTCTACACCCGGGGCCTGCCCGATCCCGACCTGGTGATCCGCACCGCCGGCGAGATGCGGCTCAGTAACTTTCTCCTCTGGCAGGCGGCGTATTCCGAGTTCTACTGCACGCAGACACTCTGGCCCGATTTCGCCCAGGCGGACTTCGACGAGGCGCTGGCCTCATATCAGCGGCGCATCCGTCGCTTTGGGGCGCGGCCGGAGGAGGTCTCCAATCGAGGTCGCTGACGCCACGGCCGATCAGCCGGCGGTAACGGCGGCCCGCCGCTCGAACATGGTGGTCCGGGTCGCCACGGCCAGCGTGCTGATCGGGGTCGTGCTCGCGGTCCTGATCGTCGGCTCGGTCTGGGTGTATGCGGCGCTCGCCGTCGTCCTGGGCGCCACACTGATCGAATACTGGAACCTCACCCGCGTCATGGCGGCGCCCGCGCCGCTGTGGCTGCTGTTTCCGCTCAGCTATGCCCTGCTCCTGCGAGACCGGCTGCCCGCCTGGGCCGATCTCGCCTTCCTGCTGGCCGCCGCCACCGTTCTGGGTCTTGGCGCGCTGGTGTTCGTGCGCGACTGGCGAGCCAGTCTCACCCGCTGGGCGCTGGCTGTGGGCGGAAGCCTCTATCTGGGCTTCTTGCTGAGCTTCTATCTGTCGCTGTATTTCCTGCATCAGCCTGATCCCAACCATCTGGGCTTTGGTTATGTGATCGCCGTCCTGGGCGCGATCTGGGTTGGCGACACCGCCGCCATGGTGACCGGGATGCGCTTCGGGCGGCACCAATTCTTTCCGCGGATCAGCCCAAAGAAAACGGTGGAGGGGGCGCTGGCGGAACTGCTGGCCAGCACCATTTTTTTCGCGATCGTCGGCCTGTTGCTCGACATCAGCTTTCCGCATAACGTGATCCTCGGCCTGCTGATCGGAGCGGTCGCCGAGATTGGCGACCTCGTCGAATCGCAGATCAAACGCACCGCCGGGGTCAAGGATGCCAGCCACCTGATCCCGGGCCACGGTGGGCTGCTCGACCGTATTGATTCGCTGCTGCCCGCGGGAGTCGTCGTGTACTATTACGTCACCTTTTTGCACCTCGCATGAGCCGCCCGGGTGCAATGACTCAGGTTCACAGCGCGTTTCAGCCCAAAGAGATGAGATCCTCCCGCCGGTCGACCCGGCGCCTGGCGCTGCTCGGTGCAACCGGCTCCATCGGCCGGCAGGTCTGCGACCTGGTCGAACGGTTCCCTGATCGCTTCACGCTGCACGCCGTGATTGCCGGGAGCGACGCCGCCGGTCTCCAGGCGATCGCGCGCCGGCATCCGGAAGCGCACGTCCTCCTGGCACATCCGGGCGACGCCGATGCCTCCCGTGCGGCCCGGGCGATCGATGAGGCGGTGCGCGACCCCGAGGTCGACCTGGTGATCGTCGCCGCAGCGGGGAGCGCTGCGCTGGCCCCAACCCTGGCCGCACTCGAGGCCGGCAAGGACATCGCGCTCGCGACCAAGGAAGTCCTCGTCATGGCCGGCGAACTGGTTCGTGAACGGATGCGCAAGCACGGCTCGCAGATCTTTCCGATCGATAGTGAGCACAGTGCCATCTGGCAATGCCTCTGGGGCGAGAAAGAGCATGGGATTCGCCGCCTGATCCTGACCGGCTCAGGTGGCCCATTTCTGCGTCGCCCGCTCGAGACGCTGGAAAGCGTGACGATTGCCGAGGCGCTCACGCATCCGCGCTGGAAGATGGGACCGAAGATCACCGTCGACTCCGCCACCATGATGAACAAGGGGCTCGAGATCATCGAGGCGCACTTTCTCTTCGATGTTCCCTATGCGGGGATCGACGTTGTCGTTCATCCGCAGAGCGTGGTGCATTCGATGGTGGAGTTCGTCGACGGCAGTATCAAGGCGCAGCTCGGCGTTCCCGACATGCACCTGCCGATCGCGATCGCGCTCAGCTTTCCCGACCGGCTCGACAGCGTAGCCCCCGCGCCCGACCTCGCGGCGCTCGGCCAGCTTTCTTTCGAGGCCCTGGATGCGCTCCGCTACCCGGCCGTGGCGCTGGCCCGCGAAGCGGGTGAACGCGGGGGCACCACGCCCGCCGTCCTGAACGCAGCCAACGAGGAAGCGGTTGCCCTCTTTCTCAAGGGCCAGCGCCGATTTGTTGATATCGTTCCCTCGGTCGCCCGCGCCCTCGAGGCCGCCCAACCGGCAAGGGACTTGACGCTCGAGGCTGTGATCGCGGCGGACCGCTGGGCGCGCGCCCACGTTCGAGCCTCCGCGGAAGGGAGCGGCCGCCTTCGGAGCAAACTGCCCGCATGAGCCCGGTCGTGCTCGTCCCGCTCGTCATCCTCATCTTCAGCCTGCTCGTGATCGTGCACGAGTCGGGCCACTTCATCACCGCCAAGCTGGCCGGGATCAAGGTTGAGCAGTTCAGCGTGGGATTCGGTCCCCAGCTGCTTGGCTGGCAGCGGGGCGAGACGCTCTATGCGATCCGCGCCATCCCGCTGGGTGGTTTCGTCAAGCTGGCCGGGATGGACGGCAGCATGGATGCCGGCCCTCGTAGCTTCAACGCCCATCCGCTCTGGCAGCGGTTCTTGGTCATCGTGGCGGGATCCGCCTTCAACCTGGCCCTGCCGGTATTGATCTTCTTCGGCGTCTATACCACCGTCGGGGCCGCCGAGGTGCAGACGCCAATCCAGGTCAGCGCGGTCGACGCTGGCACGCCGGCCTACAACGCCGGGCTCGAAACTGGTGACGCGATTCGCTCGGTCAACGGTCATCCGATCAACAAGTTCGAAGACCTTCGGACCGCCCTCGATGCGGCCAAGAGCACGCCGGTGACGGTGGTCGTCGACCGTCACGGTCAGCTACTGACCCTGACGGTGACACCCAAGCTCGACCCGACCACGGGGACCTACATCCTTGGCTTTCATCCGGCCATCCGGTCATTCAAACCGGGTCCGCTCGACGCGGCGGGCCGGGCCGTCCGCGATACCGGCGATTCCATCGTGGGGATCGCGGTCGGCATCTACCAGCTGACCACCGACAAGAGCCTGGGTGGTTTGCTGGGCCCCAGGGGACTGGAAGGCCCGGTCGGCATCGTCAAGACCACCGCCAAGGCTGCGCAGGCGGGTCCGCTGTCGCTCGTCGGCGTGATCGCGCTTCTCAGTCTCAGCCTGGGGCTGGCCAACATCCTGCCCATCCCCGCCCTGGATGGCGGTCGGGCGGCCTTCCTGGTGCTGGAGTTGATCCGGGGCCGGCCGGTCGACCCCGCCCGGGAGCAGGTCGTCCACTACGTCGGTCTGGCTCTCTTGTTTGGGTTGATCGGACTTGTGACATATAACGATCTGCTGAGATGAGGCCATGAGAGCGCGGCGTAAATCCGTTCCAGTGCGCGTCGGGGATGTCGTCATCGGCGGCGCCGCGGAGATCGTGGTGCAGTCGATGACGAAAGCCGACACCCGAGACGTCCAGGCGACGCTGAATGAGATTGCGCGTCTCAAGGACGCGAACTGCCGCATCGTTCGAGTCGCCGTGCCGACTCGCGAGGCGGCCCAGGCGATGGTCGCGATCAAGAAGGCGTCGGCGCTGCCGATCATCGCGGACATCCATTACGACGCGCCGCTCGCGCTGATGGCGCTGGAGGCGGGTGTCGACGGGCTGCGGCTCAACCCGGGCAACATCAAGGATCCGGAGAAGGTCAAAGAGATCACGCGGCGCGCGAAGGAGCGGGAGATTCCGATCCGCATCGGCGTTAACGCCGGGTCGCTGCCCGGCCGTGCTAAAGAAGGCGCGGGCGTGCGGCCGCCGACCGAAGAAGTGGTGGCGGCCATGGTCAGCGCGGCGCTCGGCCACATCCACATCCTGGAATCGCTCGACTTCAACCTGATCAAAGTCTCGATGAAGGCCTCGGATCCGCCCACCATGATCGCCGCCAACCGGGCGATCGCCGACAAGATCTCGTATCCGCTGCACCTCGGCGTCACGGAGGCCGGTCCCCCCCGCACCGGCGCGGTCAAGAGCGCGGTCGGGATCGGCGTGCTGCTGGAAGAGGGCATCGGCGACACCATTCGGGTATCGCTCGCCGGCGACTCGGTCGAGGAAGTCGAGGTCGGCTACGGCATCGTCAACGCGCTCGCCGAGAAGCTGACGGGGCCTAACCTGATCGCCTGCCCGATGTGCGGCCGGCTCGAGATCGACATGTTGCCGATGGTGGCCGAGGTCGAGAAGGCGCTCAAGAAGATCAAGCGACCGATCAATGTTTCCGTGATGGGCTGCGTCGTCAACGGGCCGGGTGAGGGCCAGCACGCCGACATCGGCATCGCCGGCGGCAAGAACAAGGGCATCCTCTTCAAGCACGGCAAGATCGTCGGCACCTTTCCGGAAAAAGAATTGGTGCCCGCGTTGCTCCGTGAATTGGACGCGATCGCCAAAGAGGACGAGCAGAAACTCGCTTCGTAGGGGCCCGTATACTCCTAAGCCACATGGCTGAGGAGGACAAGCCGGAATCCGGTTTCGTCAAGGAGATCCGCAAGCAGTCCGTGGATTTTCCGGGCTGGTACAACGACGTCGTCCGGAAAGCTCAGCTCGCCGACAACTCGCCGGTCGCCGGGACGATGATCATTCGTCCCTATGGCTACGCTCTGTGGGAAAACATCCGCGATCCCCTCGACGGTCTCATCAAGGAAACCGGCCACGAGAACTGGTACTTCCCCGCGCTGATTCCGCTCGGTTTCCTCCAGAAGGAGCGCGACCACGTGGCCGGCTTCGCGCCTGAATTTCAGCTCGTCACGAAGGGCGGCGGCAAAGACCTCGAGGAACCGCTGGTCTTGCGGCCGACGTCGGAGACGATGATCGCGACCGTCCTGCGCGATTACATCCAGTCCTACCGCGACCTCCCGGTGCTCACCAATCAATGGAACAACGTGTTTCGTTGGGAGTTGCGCACCCGATTCTTTCTGCGAACGCGCGAGTTCCTCTGGCAAGAGGGTCACACCTTTCACGAAACGGCGGTGGAGGCCGAGGAGGAAGTCGCGAAGATGCTCGAGTGCTATCGCCGGATCGCCGAGGAGTGGTGCGCGATCCCCGTCCTGGCCGGCCGCAAATCGGACAGCGAGAAGTTTGCCGGCGCCCAGTACTCGACGTCGATCGAAGGCATGATGATGGACGGGAAGGCGCTGCAGATGGGCACCTCGCACTACTTCGGAGAGAACTTCACCCGCGCCTATGACCTGACCTTCACCGGGCGGAGCAACGAACAGCAGTATCCGCATTCGACGAGTTGGGGCATGTCCACCCGGATGGTGGGCGCCGTGGTGATGGCGCACGGTGACGACTCCGGCCTCCAGTTGCCGCCACGGATCGCGCCGCTGCAGGTCATCATCGTCCCGATCTTCCGCAGCGACGCCGAGCGGAGCCAGATCCAAACCGCGCTTCAGCCGGTGCTGGCTGACCTGGAAGACCTCAGGGTCAAGGTCGACTGGCGCGACGAGCGGCCCGGATTCAAGTTCAACGAATGGGAGCTGAAGGGCGTCCCGTTGCGGATCGAGCTCGGCCCGCGAGACCTGGCCAAAGGCGAGGCCACCGTGGTCCGCCGCTTGAACCGAGCCAAGCAGGCCGTCCCCCTGGGCGAGCTCGCCGTCGCCATCCCCGCCATGCTCGAGGAGATCCAGGAAGCCCTCGTCAAGCGGGCCCGGGATTTCCGCGATGCCCACACGGTCAAGCTGGATTCGCTCGAGGCCATGGTGAGCTTCTTCGACTCCTCGATCGGCTTCGTCATCACCCCCTGGTGTGGGGCAGAGGAGGACGAGCGCACCGTCAGCCAGCGGACCACGGCGACCACCCGGGTGATCCTGGCGGGATCCAGCGGGAAGGGGCGGCCCTGTGCGGTCTGCGGCCGGCTGGCCGCCGTGGAGGTGGTCTGGGGCAAGGCGTACTGATTCGGCGGATTGGGCTTTCGGAAGTTCGGGGATAATTCCGAGATCAGACCAATAGGGACCCGGTTATGCAATTTGCCGACCTTCTGAGCAAGGTCAACTACCTGCCGCCCCACGACATCGAGGTCCTTTCCCGCGCCTACGACGCCGCGGCCAGTGCGCATCACGACCAGAACCGCCTGTCTGGCGAGAAGTTCATCGAGCACCCGCTGAGCGTCGCCGCCATCCTGGCCGACCTCCAGCTCGATCGCGACACACTGGCCGCCGCCATCCTGCATGACACCGTCGAGGACACCCACCTCACCATTTCCGACCTGGAGCAGAGTTTCGGGCCGACGGTTGGCAAGCTGGTCTCCGGCGTGACCAAGCTGGAGAAGATCTCCTTCCACAGCCAGGAACAAGCCCAGGCGGAAAACGTCCGGAAGATGCTGGTGGCCATGGCCGAGGACGTCCGGGTGGTGCTGATGAAGCTCGCCGACCGGCTCCACAACATGCGAACCGTGAACTACCTACCCGAGAACCGCCGCCGAGCCATGGCCCAGGAGACCCTCGACATCTACGCGCCGCTCGCGCACCGGCTCGGCATGTGGAACATCAAGTGGGAGCTGGAAGACCTGTCTTTCGCCCAGCTCCACCCCGATGAGTACCAGGAGATCGTCAAGCGAATCGCCCGAAAACGAAAGGAGCGCGAGACCTACGTCAATGACGTCAAAGACATCCTGGAGCGCGAGCTGACGGCGGTCGGCATCAAGGCGGATACCACGGGCCGGCCCAAGCACGTCTACAGCATCGCCAACAAGCTCGCCTTGGGGAAGGACTTCGACGAGATCTACGATCTCTCCGCCATCAGGGTGTTGACCGACTCGATCAAGGATTGCTACGGCGCCCTGGGCGTGATCCATTCCCTCTGGAAACCGATTCCAGGCCGCTTCAAGGACTACATAGCGATGCCGAAGTCCAACGGGTACCAGTCGCTGCACACCACCGTGGTCAGCCACAGCGGCGAACCGATGGAGCTCCAGATCCGCACCCACGACATGCACCGCACCGCCGAGTGGGGCGTCGCGGCGCACTGGACCTACAAGGAGGGCGGCGGCAAGGACGATCGCAAGATGGACCAGCGCTTCGCCTGGCTGCGCCAGCTGATGGACTGGCAGAAGGAGGTGCTCGACGCTGAGAAGTTCGTCGATGCCGTCAAGGTCGATGTCTTCCGTGACGAAGTGTTCGTCTTCACGCCCAAGGGGGATGTGCTGGCATTGCCCTCCGGCGCGACCGCCGTCGACTTCGCCTACCGGATTCACACCGAGGTCGGACACCGGTGTATCGGCGCGAAGGCGAACGGTCGGATGGTGCCGCTGGATCACCAGCTGGAGAACGGCGACATCGTCGAGGTGCTCACCTCGAAAGGCCCCCACGGACCCAGTCGCGACTGGCTCGGCTTCGTAAAGACGGCGGGCGCCGCCCAGAAGATTCGAGTCTGGTTCAAGAAGGAGCGGCGAGAAGAGAACGTCAGCAAGGGCAAGGAGCTGCTCGACAAGGAGTTCCGGCGTATGCAGCAGCGCGCGCTGGCCTCGATCGGCGACGAGAGGATTTTGGAACTGGCTCGCGAGTTCCGATTTACCGAGCTCAATGACTTTTACGCGGCGATCGGCTATGGGGATGTCAGCCCGCACTCGGTGTTGCTCAAGTACATGGTCGCCGGCCAGCCGCCGGACGGGAATGGCGAGTTTCCGCTCATTCCGCTGGTGCCACAGTTCAAGCCCACCGGTGAGATCACCGTCAAGGGTGAGCGTGGCGTGCTCACGGCGATCGCCCAATGCTGCAAGCCGGTGCCGGGCGACCCGATCAGCGGCTACATCACCCGAGGCAAAGGGATCACGGTCCATCGCACCAGCTGCAAGAACGTGATGAACGTCTCCAACCACGAGCGCGTGGTCCCGGTCGATTGGGACACCGGCGGCCGGCAGCTCTATCCGGTCGGGATCAAGATCGAGGCCTGGGACCGAACCGGGCTGCTGCGGGACATCGCGACC
>VBGO01000295.1 GCA_005882525.1 Chloroflexota bacterium | reverse complement strand
CAGCGAGGGCGGCAGCCCGAGGAGCTGCGCGATCTCCGCCATCGCAGCGTCGGTGACGTAGCCCTGCTCGTGCTGGACTGCCCAGAGTGCCGGAATGATGGCGGACTGCTTCGATGGATAGCGGGCCGCCAGGTCGGTGATGCGCTCGACGGTCGGCTTCGCCAACGCCATCAGCGGTCGACATCTCCCAGGATGAAGTCCATGCTGCCCATGATGGCGATCACGTCCGCCAGCAGGACACCCTGCACCAGCTTCTTCAGCGGCTGGAGGTTGCAGAAGGAGGGCGGGCGGACCTTCATGCGGTACGGCTTGTTGGTCCCGTCGGAGACCAGGTAGAAGCCGAGCTCGCCGCGCGGGCTCTCCACGAAGGCGTAGACATCGCCGACCGGCCCCTTGAACCCTTCGCTCACCAGCCGGAAATGGTGGATCACCGACTCCATGCTCTTGCTGAGCTCGCTTCGCGGCGGCAATGCGATCTTGCGATCGTTGGTCAACCATGGGCCGGCGGGGAGCGTATCGACGGCCTGCTGCAGGATCTTCAGGCTCTCTCGCATCTCCTGGACACGTACCCGATAGCGGTCGTAGCAGTCGCCGTTGGTACCGAGCGGCACCTGGAAGTCGTACTGCTCGTAGCCAGAATAGGGAAAGGCCTTGCGGACGTCGTAGTCGACGCCGGAGGCGCGCAGCATGGGGCCGCTGACGCCGGTCCGGATCGCATCCTCGGCTGAGAGGACGCCAATCCCCTCGAGGCGCTGATGCCAGATCGGGTTGTCGGTCAGCATTGCCTCGAAGTCGTCAATCCGTCCCGGCATCACGTCGATGAACCGCTGCAGCTGGTCGATCCATCCATCCGGCAGGTCCCAGGCAACGCCGCCAACCCGGGTGAAGGAGGTCATCATCCGAACCCCGGAGTAGGCCTCGTTCAGGTCGAGCACCAGCTCGCGGTCACGCCAGGCGTAGAAGAAGCCGGAGTAGACGCCGAGATCGAGGCCGGCGGTGCCCAGCCACAGCTCGTGACTCGCGATCCGGGCCAGCTCCATCATCATCACCCGGATCGCCTGGGCCCGCGGCGGCACCTCGACGCCGATCAACTTTTCTACGGCGCTGACGAAGCCGACGTTGTTGATCGGGGGTGCCAGGTAATCCATGCGGTCGCTGAAGGTGATGCCCTGGGTGTAGGTCTTCTCCTCGAACGATTTTTCGAAGCCGGTATGCAGGTACCCGATGTCCGGGTCGGCATCGCGCACGACCTCGCCGTCCAGCTTCAGGCGGACCCGGAGGACCCCGTGCGTACTCGGATGCTGGGGGCCCATATTGAGCTCCATCCACTCCGTCGGCGGCTCCTGCTCCGGGCCGAACGGTTCCTGCGCCGGGCCTGGGCCGAACGGCTCCTGAGCGATCTTCGTTTCAGCCACGGATCGCGTCGGGCTCCAGCCCTTCAAGCTTCTGGTCGCTGAAAATGACCGGCTCGCCGAAGGACACGTAGTCCTTCCGCAGCGGGTGGCCTTCCCAGCTCTGGGGCATCAGTAGCCGGCGCAGATCGGGATGCCCGTCGAACTTGATGCCGAGCAGATCCCAGGTCTCGCGCTCGTGCCAGTTGGCGGCCGGCCAGATCTCGGTCAGGCTTGGGACGTGCGGGTCGGGCATGGCGGCGATCGTCTTGATCCGAATCCGGGTCTTGTTCGCCAGGGAACGCACCTCCCAGACGACCGTGAAGCGCGGATCCCGTGCCGGCCAATCGACGGCGGTAGCGTAGAGGAAGTAATCGAAGCCCTCGTCATCTCGTAAGTAGCGGGCCACCTCGACGACCGCGCTCGGCTCGATGACGATGCTCAAGTCGCCACGGAAGTCAGAGCTTTCCCGCAGCGCGCCCGTGAAGCGGTTGCCCACGCGCTCGACGAGCCGATCCGCGGCGGTCACGCTCATCTCGTGGCCTTCCCTCGCGACAAGACCGGTCCGCTGCCGTCAGGCAGAACGCTTGACCAGCGGCTCGCCGCGGATCTTGCGCTGCAGCTTGACGACGGCGTCGATCAGGGCTTCGGGCCGGGGCGGGCAGCCAGGCAGGTAGATGTCGACCGGCACGATCTTGTCCACGCTCTGGACGATCGCGTAGTTGTTGAACATGCCCGCTGAGGACGCACAGGCGCCCATCGCGATCACCCACTTGGGTTCGGGCATCTGGTCGTAGATCTGCCGAAGTACCGGCGCCATCTTGATGGACACCCGCCCGGAGACGATCATCAGGTCGGCCTGGCGGGGCGAGGCCCGGAAGAGCTCGGAACCGAAACGCGACAGGTCGTGCCGGGGGCCGACGGTTCCCATCATCTCGATGGCGCAGCAGGCCAGCCCGAAGAGCGCCGGCCAGATCGCGCTCGAACGCCCCCAGTTGATCACCCTGTCGAGCGTGGTGGTGAGCACGTTGTCGCCGAGCGCGTTCAAGGGCGTGGGTCCGGCCGCGCGGCCGGTCGGCATCGGGCCGGGACGGAGCTTCAGTTCCCCCATTCCAGTGCTCCCTTGCGCCAGACGTAGATCAGGGCGACCAGCAGGATGGCGGCGAAGATCGCCATCTCGACGACCCCGAACCAGGCCAGCCCCTTGACGATGACTGCCCAGGGGTAGATGAAGATCGCTTCGACGTCGAAGATGATGAAGAGCATGGCCGTCAAATAGAAGCTGACGGCGAATTTGCGCCGGGCTCCGGAGCGGGGCACGATGCCCGACTCATAGGGAAGATCCTTGGCCGCGGAATGCCGGTGTCCGGCCAACCAGGGCGGAAAAAAGAGAGCGATGAGACCAAAAACGAAGACCGCAGCAAGAAAAATGAGCAAGGGAAAATAGTCGCTCAGCACGGTACGCGGCTAAGTCTAACAAAGAAGTTTCCGAATACAGACCGCCGTTTGCGCGCCGTTCCTCGAATCAGGTCAGTGCCCTATGGCCGCAGATCTTCCAGTTCCCAGAGTGCGCCCGGGTGGTGCGCCGGCGGGAAGCGACCGTCCGGATTTTCCT
>VBGO01000294.1 GCA_005882525.1 Chloroflexota bacterium | reverse complement strand
GCCGATTCCTGCCGAGTCAGGTCATAGGACGGAATCCCGTTGCTGACATCGAAGACGATCCGGTCATAGCCTTCGCTCTGATGTGCCGCCGCCCGAATAGCCGTGAGTTGCGAGTTCAGTCCGCTCGACCCACCTGATTGGTCGGCGCACGTAAAGGGTTTGGGGGTAGGTGTGGGGGTTGGCGCCGTGAAGAGGGTGCGCACGTCGTTGAGGAGCACCAGCGGCGTGCGTACCGCCAGCACCGCGAACGCCACCAGCACCAAGGCACCGGCGAGCGCCAGCTGCGGGGCCATGCTGGACCGACTGCGCGGCGCGATCCCGTCTCGGATCCGCCCGCGGAGCCGGCGCGGAAAGTCGCGGGTCTCCTGCGCCTCGCTGTGCAGGTGGTCGCGCAGCTCCTCGGCACCGGTCAGCTCCCGCAGCCGGCGAAGTGCGGTCTTCAACCGCGATTTCATCGTGTCCACCGGAACTCTCAGCATCCGGGCCGTCTCTTCCACGCTGAGGTCCTGGTAGTAGTGCAGCGCGACGGCGGCCCGCTGCTCTGCCGTCAGCCGATCCAGCGCCTTCGCCAGGTCCAACCGTGCCTCGCTCGACGCCTCGTGCCTGGCGCCTCCGAGGCGGCCGAACCGCTCGGTAAGCGCCTGGAAGCGATGCCTCCGCCGGTAGGTCGAGATGCTTTCATTCATGGCGATTCTGGTGAGCCACGGTCCCGGGTCCTCGTCGCGCAGACTGCCGATCCGCTGCCAGGCCTTGAGGAAGGTTTCCTGGATGGCATCCTCCGCCAGGGCCTGGTCGCGAAGGATCAGGCGGGCCGTCCGGAGCAGCTGAAGGCCGTACCGGTCAACCACCTCCTCAAAGGCGTCGCGATCGCCGTGCCGCCACCGCTCGATGACGCGTCCGAGCACCGGATCCATGAGCATGCCAATCCTATCGACGCTCCGGGTGCCGTGACCGGGTGAAGAGCCCCCCAGCCGGACCCTCCCCCGCACGCGGGGGAGGGGATTGGGGGAGAGAGGATCATTTCCTCGCGAACCGCCGAATGCCGCCGATGGTCACCGCCGCTACGCCGAGCAATGCGACGATCAGCGCCACCAGCGGGACGTTCGCCGGCTTGGCCGGCTGGGCCGGGTGGCCAGTCGCGGCGAGATCGGACGGGGTGGCCGGCTGGCTGGCGGCGGTTGATGGACTGGCCGCGGCCGGGGTGGCGGACGCCGACGGCGCGGCGACCGTGACCGGAGCGTCCGCGGGAGTCTGGACGTCGATGACCAGGCGAGTCGGTCCGCTGAGCTCCAGGGCCCTGAAGCAGGCGGCGTCCTTCAGACCGATGCCGTAACTGACGACCCGCTCGAAGTTGCCGATGTTTTTGACTTCACGGATTTCGGGTAGGCGCGGCTTGAAATCGCCGGCGACGCTGCTGGCGATGTCGCTGTTGCGCAAGACGGTGCGGACGCCCGCGGAACCCTCGAGGGTAACCGGCAGGCCGCTGGCATCGCGGATGAACGTGGCGCTCGACTGGCGGGTCAGCTCGTACTGAGGGACAGCCCCGGTGGCCGACGGACCGAATTCAACGACGAGCCGGTCATAGCCGTCGTGGTGCGCGGTCCGGATCGCGGTAACCGTGCCGGGGGCGTTCGCCACGCCGCCGGATTTGTTGGTACAGGTGAACGCTGGCAGGTCCTGGGCGGAGGCCTGGATCGCGCCGGTGATGGCGGCCGCCCCGGTCGCCAGCGCCAGCGAAACGAGTCGGCGTCGGATTTTCGGACGATGAATCGCGAACATTACGGTTTCCTCCTATGAGTCCAGTGAATCTGGCGGCTCGATAGCCGTCCAACCCTTAAGACGCCCTGAGGCCCGGGCGCGGGTGAGGTGGTTTTGGGGCGGTGCTAGGCGGCGGCGACGCGGTTACGGCCACCAGCTTTGGCCTGGTACAGTGCGCGATCGGCGGCGGCGATCAGGATCGCCGGATTCTGGCCATCGTCGGGGAATGTCGCGACCCCCAGGCTGACCGTCACTGGTTCGCCACTCGGGAGGAACTTCGCCCCTTCGATCACGCCACGCAGCGTTTCGGACAGTGCTACGGCGCCGGCCTTGTCGGTGTCTCCCATCAGTACCGCAAACTCCTCGCCCCCGATCCGAAAGCTAGCGTCGGTGGCGCGCCGGGGCACCAGCTGGATCAGCCGAGCCATCTGTTGCAACGCGCGGTCCCCCTCCTGGTGACCGAAACGGTCGTTGATCTGCTTGAAGTGGTCGATGTCGGCCATGATCAGGGACAGGCGTAGGCCGGTTTGCACCGCGCTGCCCAGCTCCTGCTGCAGTAAACGATCGAACTCGCGCCGGTTGTGCAGGCCGGTCAGCGGATCGATCCGCGAGAGCGTGTCGATGAACTCGTACATCGTCGCATTCTGGATCGCCATGGCGGCGTGGCCGATGACCGTTCGCAGGAAGGCGCCGTCTTCGACGGTGTAGGCGGGCCGCCGCCGTGAGGTCACGGCGACGATCCCAATGCGCTGGCCCTGGGCGTCGAGGAGCGGCGCGGCCATACAGGGCATCTCGCGATCGAGCCAGAAGGGAAGAACCAGGCCGGCGTCACCAGCCATGACGGTGGCCACCCAGCGGTCGTTCGGGTTGAGCGACGTCGGAAAGTCCTCGGCGACCTTGACCGCGAGCTCGAACTGTCCCTGCGACGCCCGGATCCAGATGGCGACGCCGTCGCCGGCGAAGAAGCGGCTCAGGCCAAAGCTCAGCCGATCGAGAACCGCAGCCAGCTGCATCACCTGGTTGAACTCGGCCATCAGGTCGATCAGTGCCCGGGCCTGGCCGTGACGACGCTGTAACTCGCCGTTCTGCTCCAGCAGCTGCCGTTGGCGGGCCATGACCGGCTCGGTCAGTGCCCAGAGGCGGGAGAGCGCGCCCCGGGCGAGCCGGTCGCGACTGTCGGGCGCCTTCTGCTTCAGGCCGTCGGGGGTGAGCTCGCTGATGATCTGGAGGGCGGCCCGCTGCGGTGCGGCGCGGCGGTTCGCCAGGCGAAAGCCAGCCAGTGCGGCGGCCACGACGGTCAAGGCCGCACCGGCCACGATCGCGACCATGAGCAGCGGCTCGAGATAGGGCACGATTCTTCCAACGGCCGCCGCCGGTGGAAACGGCGGGAGGCAGTCAGACGGCGAGTGGCGGTGGGGCGAGCGGCTTCTGGCTGAAGTCGAAGCAGTCCGACATGTCGTCGGCCGCCTTGTCGCGGGCGTTGATCGGCGGCAGGCCGAAGGTCTTCTCGCAAAACTTGACGAGACTGAGGTGCGAGTGCAACGCGTGCGAGATATACGCGGCCTTCGCATAGGGGCTTAGCACCAGGCATCCGACCCGGCTGCCGTACCTGAACGGGGTCCCGTCTTTCCATTTCTCGACGACTGGCGGGTTGACATGGTCGTACCAGCCGCCCCAGTCGTCCCACGTGATAAAGATGACCGTGTTGGGCCACAGCCCGCCCTTGACGACCGCATCGACCTGTTGCGCGGTCCAATGCTGCCCATCTTTGACGGACTCGACGGGATGCTCGCTCAGCCCGGTTGGTCCGTAGAGCCACGAGACGCTTGGAAGTCTTCCGGCGGCAGCATCCGTGGCGAACTGTGGCGCCTTGACATTGTTCTTGCTTCCCTTCAACGCTGTGATGTAGCCCTGCGCGTATCCGCCGTAGTTGCGCCAGCTGAGACCAGCCTTCTCCAGATTGGCGGGGACTGAGGGAAGGTTGAATGGCGGCTGCCGGTTGATCGGATCGCGGTAATGCGGGTTGTTGATGATGGGCGAATCAGCCGCGATCAGCATCAGGTGGTTTGGTGTTGATGGGCCGGCGACCGCGGTGAAGAACTTATCGCAGAGTGTGTACCGCTGCGCATAGCGCCAGTAGTTGGGAATATTCGTCTGGGCATACTGCTCTTTGGCACCACCGGTGGCGCGTCGGAGCCAGGCGGCGTGGTCATGCGGATGGTCGACGAGCGGCGGATCAGCCGCGAGCGCAAGGTTCGGATCGCCGTCGGCTCCCGGAAACCGGCCGAAATAGTTGTCGAACGTGTGATTCTCCTTGACGATGATCACAATGTGCCGGATCGGCC
>VBGO01000293.1 GCA_005882525.1 Chloroflexota bacterium | reverse complement strand
ATCAAAGGGAGGCGCAAGGTGGGAGAAGGGAGTCCGGCGACAGCAAGCAAGCCGTGCATCTGCCACGTCAAGAAGTCTGGATGGCCGTGGAAGGCCACGGGGAAGACCGAGGGCGGTCAGCGCGAAGAGAAATGCCGCATCTGCGGCGCCACGCACCTGGTGCCGGCTTAGGGGTCGCCCATCCAGTCGGCCGAATGGGGGAGGGAGCGATGGCCTCGGCTGGGGCGCAAGTGCAGGACGCGCTGGAGGTCGGCGCTCCGGTACAGGCGCGCGCGCTTGATGCCCTGCCGGTAGCTCTGTAGCACGCCCCGGCTCACATAGGCATACAGGGTGGCCGGCTTGACGCCGAGAAGCTCGCACGCCTCGGCGGCGCTGAGGTACGGCTCCCCGTGGATCTCGATCATTTTGCGTCTAGGCTACGTGACCTGAGTAATCCAGTCAACATATTGCAATACAAATCAACATATGCCTACAATGAGGCGTGCTGGATCGTGCCGAGCCGAACCTGCTCCGGGAGGACTTTCCCTACAACCGGATCCCGCCGATCCGGTTCGAGCCCGGCGCCGTGGCCCAGGCCCTGCCCGCCGAGATCTGGATCACCGACACGACGTTTCGCGATGGGCAGCAGGCGCGGGCGCCGTACACCGTGGAGCAGATCGTCCGGCTGTACGACCTGCTGGCCGAGCTCGGCGGACCGCTGATCCGGCAAACAGAGTTCTTCGCCTACACGCCCGCCGACCGCGAAGCGATCGCCGCCTGCCAGCAACGCCCAGGCCCCGAGGTCACCACCTGGATGCGGGCGTCGCTGGAGGATCTCAAAGGCGTCGCGGCAACCGGCGTCAAGGAGACCGGCATCCTGGTCTCGGCGTCGGATTACCACATCTATCTGAAGATGCACCGCACCCGGCGTCAGGCCCTTGACGACTACACCCGCGTTGTCGGCGCCGTGATCGAGGCCGGCCTTCGGCCTCGCTGCCACCTGGAAGACCTGACCCGGGCAGACCTGGACGGATTCGTCGCTCCCCTGGTTACCGCGCTGCAGGAGCTGAGCCGCGACGCCGGCGTGGCGGTGAGGTGTGCCGCGACTGGTCCAGTTCTTCACGCGCAATCTTGGGGTCGCGCCGGAGCTCCTGGAATGGCACGGACACAACGACTTTCACCGCGCTGAAGTCAACACGGTCGCCGCGTGGCTCTACGGATGCGCGGCTGCGAACGGGTCGCTCTTCGGCTTCGGCGAGCGGACCGGGAACCCACCGCTCGAGGCGCTCGTCATCGATTACGTCGGCTTGCGCGGCGACGCCCCCGGCGTCGACACCACGGCGATGACGCGGGCGGCGGCCTATTTCCGGGACCAGCTCGGCACGCCGCTGCCGGCCAACTATCCGTTCGCCGGCGCCGGCTTCAACGTCACCAGCGCGGGCATCCACGCCGACGGCCTGATGAAGAACGAAGAGATCTACAACATCTTCGACACCGCGCGGATTCTCGACCGGCCGCTCGGCATCACCGTCAACGACCGGTCGGGGGTCGCCGGGATCGCCTACTGGATCAACACGACGTTGGGGCTGAAGGGCGGCGCCCAGGTGCGCAAGGACGACTCCCGGGTGGTGGCCATCCACCGCGAGGTGGAGCGCCAGTACGGGTCGGGGCGAAGCACCGGGTTTTCCCCGGATGAAATGCAGGCCCTGGCCCGGTTGCATTTCGGCAACGCCCCGGCAACGAGGACGCGCAGCTGACAAGTTGACCTGAGCGCCGGAGTTGATGCTGTGAGGCATCACGGCGATGAACCCAGACGACGATTTGACTCCGGCGCCGCTCGAGCCGGCGTCACCGGAACCGGGAATGGCTCCCATCCCGGTCGCAACGAACTGGTGGACGCCGTCCCGCCGCTTCCTGATCCCAGGCGCCGCGCTGGTGGTGGCCGGCACCGTGGCGGCTGGCGCTTTACTCCTCGTTCTCAAACCAGCCGGCTCGATCGAAAAGATGGTGCCGGCGACGGTCGACGTCTACGCCATCGCCAACCTCGACCCGTCCGCCTCGCAGAAGCTCAACCTGCTGCGGGCGGTCCACCGCTTTCCCGACACCAGCACCGATCAGAAGCTCAGTCAGCAGCTCGATAAGGCGCTGAAGGATACCGGCATCTCCTTCACGGGCGACGTCCAGCCCTGGCTCGGCCCACAGATCGGCGTCGCGGTTTCCGTGCCGTCCAGCGGCAGCGATGCCCCGGCGGCCTTCTTTGCCGCGTCTCGAGACGATGTCAAAGCCCGCGCGATGCTGACCAAGCTCCAGGCCGGCTCCGAGGGGAAGAAATACAACTGGCACGACACGACCTACGGCAATGTCACGATCACGGTCGGATCCCCGATCGCTCCGACGTCATCCGGGGTCCCCAGGGCGGGAGTTGTGAAGCCCTCGATCGCCTCCAGGGCGGCCGCCTACACCATCGTGGACCACGTCGTCGTCATCGCCAGCTCTGAGGCGCTGATCCGCGAGATCATCGACGCCGACCAGGGCCGCGCCGCTCGCCTCGTCGACTCGACGGACTACAAGGCGACACTCGCCAAGGTGCCGTCGGACCGCCTGGCGATGGTCTATCTCAACGGCAAGTCGATGGTGTCCCACCTGAAGGGCCAGCTGACGACGCCGCTGGCGGCCGGCCTGGCCGGTATCAAGGGCCTCGGCGATGCCGAGGCGTTCCAGGGTGCGGCGCTAGCGCTATCGGCGCGGCCGGAGGGGGTCGTCGCCGACATGGCCATCCGGCTCGACGCCGGGAAACTGAGCTCCTCCAGCCGGGAGGCGTTGGCGCACCCCGGTAACCCGAAGGCCGTCATCGGCTGGATTCCCAGCTCGAGCGACGGGTTCCTGGCGTTTGCCAGCCTCAACCGCACCATCCAGTCACTGCTCGACCAGGCGGGGAGCCAGCCCTCGACCAGGATGGCCACCGACAGCATCGGGCTGACCGGACCCCAGGGCATCCTGCCCCATTTGACGGGAGACGTTGCCCTGGAAGCCGCGCTCGACAAGTCGTTCGTCCCCGCCGGCGCCGTCATCATCGGAACGGACGACGCCGACCGGATGCGCAGCTTCCTCGGCGGCATCCTCGGGCTGGCCTCGCAAGGGCAGGCCGGCCAGTCCAAGGCCCAGACCGCCACCTACCGCGGCGTCGCGATCACGACGATGGCCCTTTCCGGGATCAGCCTCCAGGATCAATTCCTGCCCGCGTTCGCCGTCCTCGACGGCATGGGCGTCCTGGCGTCGACCCCGGCCGAGCTCAAGGCGGTCATCGACGCCCACAAGGACAAGCGGGCGATCACGGGCGACGCCACTTATGCCGCGGCCGCTCGGGTGTCGCTGCCGGATCCATCGGGGGTCTTTTACGTCGATCTCGGCAGAATTTTCAAGGCGGTCGAGGCGGCCCCGGTCGGGAGCCCGGTGAACAGCCTGCACCTAAAAACGGACAAGAACCTGGCGCCGCTCAGGGGGTTCATCGTCACCTCGGCCAGCACACCGGACGGGATGGTCGAGCGCTTCATCGTATTGGTGAACTAGGCCGACGCCTGGAGCGTCTGTTAGGCTGATGACTGACGTGTCAGTCAGTAGCCGGCCCACGAAGGAACTCCCGCTGACCGAGCGCCAGTGGGTTCGCCGCGGCGAGTTGCTGGAAGCCGCCCGGCGCGTATTCGAGCGTGACGGCTATCACGGCACGACCGTTAGTGCAATCGTGCAGGCCGCAGGGCTCTCCCAGGGTGCCTTCTATCTCTACTTCGGCGACAAGAAGGCCGTCTTCGCCGCCCTCCAGGATGAGATGGCAACGCTCCTGCGGCGGCGCATCTACTGGGCCACCCGCGATGAAGGGGACGCCCGCCAGCGGTTGCTG
>VBGO01000292.1 GCA_005882525.1 Chloroflexota bacterium | reverse complement strand
GCGCCGAGCGAGAGGCGGCCGCGAAAGGCGCCGTGCTGATGACCGGCGCGGGCAAGGACACGGCCGACGCCGCGGGCGAAGTGACCGCCCTGGAGAACATGGTCAGTGCCGGCGCCAAGGCGATCCTGATCACCCCGGACTCGGCAGGTGTCACGGCCGCCGTCAAGAAGGCACGCTCGCAGGGTGTCCTCGTGATCGCGCTCGACAGTCCAACCGACCCGGTGGACGCAGCCGACGCGCTGTTCGCCACCGACAACGGGAAGGCCGGCCAGTTGATCGGCCAGTATGCCAAGGCCTCCGTGGCGGGCAAGACCGGGATCAAGATCGCGATGTTCGATGAGGCGCCGGGAAGCACAGTCGGCAAGCTCCGTCACGATGGCTTCCTCAAGGGCTACGGCATCAGCGACGGCGACCCGCAGATCGTCTGCGTCGCCAACGGTGGCGGCAACCAGACCGAGAGCCAGACGGCGATGGAGAACTGCCTGACCAAAGCCTCCGGCATCAACGTGGTCTACACGATCAACGAGCCGTCGGCCTTCGGCGTCTACAAGGCGCTCCAGAACCGCGGCAAGCAGAACGGCGTCCTGATCGTGTCAGTCGACGGTGGGTGCACCGGCGTCGGCGGCGTGAAGGATGGCCGGATCGCGGCGACCTCGCAGCAGTACCCGCTGAAGATGGCCAGCCTCGGCGTTGACGCCGGGGTCGACTTCGCCAAGAATGGCAAGCGTGTATCCGGCTACACCGATACCGGCGTGACGCTCATCAGCGACAAGCCCGTCAGCGGGGTCGACTCGAAGGACACGACCTTCGGCCTCGACAATTGCTGGGGCTAATCGACGAGACCCAAACCGGCCGGCTCGCTCCGTGAGAGCGGGCCGGCCTTGTTAGCCCGGCTTTGGCGACCCGAGCTCGGCGCGGATCCTGGTGCGGCCATCGCTCGCGCCCGCATCGTTTCGGCACTCGGCCCATTGATCGCCCTGCTCCTGGCATCGCTCTTCTTCACGATCCGTACCGACCGATTCCTGACGACCGAAAACTGGTCGCTGATCATTCAGCAGGTGGCGGTGGTCGGCATCCTGGCGGTCGGCCAGACGCTGATCATCCTGACGGCCGGTGTCGACCTGTCCTGCGGCGCCGTGATGGCCTTTGGGACGATCGTGATGACCCGGCTGGCGGTGTCCTACCTCCTCAACCCCTTCCTCGCCATCGCGCTTGGGATCGGCGTCTGCCTCGCCTTCGGCGCCCTCAACGGCTTCCTCGTGGCCGGCCTGCGCCTCCCGCCGTTCATCGTGACGCTCGGGACGCTCAACATCGCCTTCGCGCTGACGCACATCACCTCCAAGGAGGAGACGATCGCCAATCTGCCGGACCCGCTCGTGTTCTTCGGCGAGACCTTCCGGTTTGCCGGCACGACCATCACCTACGGGTCGGTGCTGGCACTGGCATTGACGCTGCTGACCTGGTTCGTGCTGACGAAAACGATCGGGGGTCGCCACGTCTACGCCACCGGGAACAACCCGGATGCCGCTCGTCTGGCCGGCGTTCGGACCCGTCGCGTGTTGCTTGCCGTCTACGCGACGGCCGGTCTTCTCTATGGGATCGCGGCGCTGGTCCTGGTCGGCCGAACCGGTGTTGGCGATCCGCAGGCGGGACAGTCGGCCAACCTCGACAGCATCACCGCCGTCGTGGTGGGCGGGACGAGCCTGTTCGGCGGCCGCGGCAGCGTCCTGGGCACGCTGGTCGGCACCCTGATCGTCGGCATCTTCCGTAACGGCCTGACGTTACTGGGCGTCGCCGCCATCTACCAGTTCCTGATCACTGGCGTCCTCGTAATCCTGGCGGTCGCCGTAGACCAGCTTTCGCGGCGGAGGCAGGCGTGAGCGCGGACCAAGCGCGGGTGCTGGTGCTCGAGGCACGGGGCCTGGTCAAGCGCTACGGGGTGGTGACCGCCCTGAACGGCGCGGACTTCGACCTCTATGCGGGTGAGATCCTGGCGCTGATCGGCGACAACGGGGCCGGGAAGTCGACGCTGATCAAGGCGCTGTCGGGTGCGATCACTCCCGATGAGGGAGAGATCCTCCTCAACGGGACAACGGTGCATTTCCGCGACCCGCTCGAGGCTCGGCGCAGCGGCATCGAGACCGTTTACCAGGACCTGGCGTTGGCGCCCGCGCTCGACATCGCCGAGAACCTGTTCCTCGGGCGCGAGCTTCGGGTACGCGGCCTCGCCGGTTCCCTGCTCCGCCTGGCGGACCGGCCGCGGATGCTGGCCGAGTCGCGGGCGCACATCGCCGATCTCAAGATCAATGTCGGGTCGATGAAGCAGGCGGTCGAGACGCTCTCGGGCGGCCAGCGCCAGGGCGTCGCCGTCGCGCGAGCCGCGGCGTTCGCCAGCCGGGTCGTCATCATGGACGAGCCGACCGCGGCGCTGGGCGTTCGGGAGTCGGGGATGGTGCTCGACCTGATCCGGGAAGTGCGGTCCCGCGGCACGCCGGTGGTGCTGATCAGCCACAACATGCCCCAGGTGTTCGAGATCGCCGACCGGCTGCACGTCATGCGCCTCGGGCGGCGCGTCGCGACCATCACTCCCGCGTCCCATACGATGACGGAAGCGGTCGCCCTGATGACGGGCGCCACCGCCTTCCAGGGAAAAGACGAATAGGGCGAGATGGAGATGATGCAGGACGGCGATCGGTACGCCCGGATGCCATACCGGCGGACCGGCCGGAGCGGACTGATGTTGCCGGCGATGTCGCTCGGCCTCTGGCAGAACTTCGGCGGCGACCGGCCACTCGAGACGCAGCGCGCGATCGTCCGCCGCGCCTTCGACCTCGGCATCACCCACTTCGACCTGGCGAACAACTACGGCCCGCCATACGGCTCGGCCGAGGAGAACTTTGGCCGCATCCTGCTGTCCGACCTCGCCGGGCGTCGCGACCAGCTGGTGATCTCGACCAAGGCCGGCTACGACATGTGGCCGGGACCGTACGGCATTTGGGGATCGCGCAAGTACCTGCTGGCCAGCCTGGACCAGAGCCTGCGCCGGATGGGCCTGGAGTACGTCGACATCTTCTATTCCCATCGGTTCGATCCCCAGACCCCGCTGGAAGAAACGATGGGTGCTCTGGACACGGCGGTGCGCCAGGGTAAGGCGCTGTACGCCGGAGTCTCGTCGTACTCGGCGCCGCGGACGAAAGAGGCGGCCAGCATTCTCCGTCGAATGGGGACCCCGCTGTTGATCCATCAACCCTCCTACTCGATGCTCAACCGGTGGATCGAGCCAGAGCTCCTCGATGTCCTGGGCGAGGAGGGGATCGGCGCCATCGTCTTCTCCCCGCTGGCCCAGGGCCTGCTCACCGACCGCTACCTGAACGGGATCCCGCCCGGATCGCGAGCGAGCCATCCCGGGTCGCTGTCCCAGGAGATGCTGACCAGCGAGACCCTCGGGAAAGTGCGCGCCCTGAACGAGCTCGCGCAACGGCGGGGTCAGACGCTGGCGCAGATGGCACTCGCCTGGACCCTGCGTGACCCA
>VBGO01000291.1 GCA_005882525.1 Chloroflexota bacterium | reverse complement strand
GCCGCAGCGAGTCGCACTCGCGGCAAGACCTCGATGCGGAATTCCGCATGGAGGTAAAACATGAAAGACCGAGTTCGGCGCTGGCTGGCCCCGCTTCCTCCGACGGTGCGACGCATCCTGATTCTCGTGATTGGCGTGACGGTGGTGGCGTTCGGCTTGCTGTTGCTGGTGCTACCTGGACCAGGCATCCTGGTGATCATCGTTGGGCTGGCCATCCTGGCGACAGAATTCGCCTGGGCTGAGGTTCTACTGGCTCGGGCGCGGGAGCGCGCCGCGCGCGTGGTAAGGAAATTCGGCAAGTCGAATGACAGCGGGGCTTCGCGATGAGGCTCCAGCTCGCCATCCTCTTCGCGCTCGCCCTGACCGCCCAGCTGGTGAACGCGGCCTGGCACGGCTTCGAGCTGGTCGAGGACGGCCTGCAGTTCATGTCGGCGGGGACTCTTGCGCTGCTGATCCTCCGATTGAACCGAGTCCACGGCCAGCGACGGAAGGCTCTGATCCTGCAGGTGCTCGACGAGCTGGGCCAGCCGCTGACGATCTTCCACGGCTACATCTCGATGCTGTCCGACGGCACGCTGAGCTCGCTCAACGGCCATGTCGACGTGCTGAATCGAGAATGCCAACGGATGCGCCAGATCACGCGAACGCTTGTGGAGACGATACGGCAGGACGCCTGAGACTATCGCCTCAGGCCGCTCAGACGTTTCGCGAGCTTGCCCAGTTCGCTCTCCCAGCCCATCACGGCCATCTTGGTCCACTGCTCATCGTGCATCGCATCGAGGGTCATGACCATTCGCACGCCCTCCGGGCCGGTGTCGAACTCGACCGTCGTTGCCACTTCGTACGGCGCGACGTCGGGGATGAAGTCCGCCAGTTGCGTGAAGACGAGCCGCTTTAAAGGCACGACCTCGTTGAACGTGATTCGAGCCGCCTGCGTTTGCGGCATCCCTGCCTTCTTGAGGAACTCGATCTGCTCGGGAGCGGTCGCGGTCATCGCATAGAGGAGCTGCCCGCCGGGGCGAAAGTCGAGCTTGTCGACTTTCACCTCAAAGCCTTCCGGACCCCACCACGACTCAATCCCGGCTTTGGTTGTCCAGAGCTCCCATACGTCCTGGATCGACGCATTAAACGAGCGCTCGATCCTCACCGTCCGGCGTGCTGGCTGGGTCTGCGGGGCCAACTCAGGAGCCGCTCCGATACGCACGCTCGAGCGTCGCGAGGTCGAGCTTGCCCATCTTCAGGAGCGCTTCCATCATCTTTGCCGGGTTCCCGGATTTCGGGTCGCCCATCATCCGCCCCAGGGCGGCCGGGACGACCTGCCACGACACGCCGAACCGATCTTTGAGCCAGCCGCACGGACCTTCCTCTCCGCCCGCCGAGAGCCGCGACCAGGTCTCATCGATCTCTTCCTGGGTCTCGCAGGTCGCAACGAATGAGAAGGCTTCCGTGAACGAGAAGGATGGCCCGCCGTCGAAGGCCGTGTATTCCTGTCCGTCGAGCTGAAAGCTGGCGTGCAGGACGCTGCCTTCGGGGAGAGGGCCGTTCCCGTCACTCCGAAGAAGGCTCAGGACTTTGGAATTCGGAAACAACGATACGTAGAAATTGACTGCCTCTTCGGTACGGTCCTTGAACGTCAAACAGGGTCTGACACTTTGCACCTGGATCTTGCCGGCAACCGCGCTCGTCTGCGAACGTACTTGCGTCATGCGCCTTCCTCCTTGTGTTTCGCTCGGGACTTGCCCCGTCGGTCGAGTTCTGCGGCAAACCGGTCAAGGCGGGCCTCCCACATTCCGCGGTAACCCATCATCCATTCGTCAAGTTCGCGGAACGGCTCCGGGCGCAGGTCGTAGAGTCTACGCCGGCCCTCGGGGCGGACGACCACGAACCGAGCGTCCTGCAGGATGGCGAGTTGCCGCGAAACACCAGGCTGCCCGATGTCCACGACATCGACCAGCTCGGTCACCGACCGCTCGCCGGCCCGGAGCGCGTCCACGAGGCGGCGGCGGGTGGGGTCGGCCAGGATCTGGAAGACGTCCGGCATAGCAACATATTACTTCAGCGATATATGTTTTGTCAACGATATATGCTGGGACGCCTGAGGCCCACGCCGAGGAACAGCGCCAGCTCGTCGAGCGCGTGCTTCGTCGGACGGGCGGGACGGCGCCGACCCTCCCAGCCCGGCTCCCAGCGCTCACCGACGACATTGAGCACGCCCGCCTGGCGATCGACGGCGAGGTCGAATCTGGCGATGATCCGGTCGCCGTAAAGCAGCGGCATCACGAAGTAACCCCAGCGCTTGGTCTTTGGCACGTAGATCTCGAGCCTGAAGTCGAAAGCCCAAAGCGCCAGCGTCCGGCTGCGATCGCAAATCAGATTGTCGAAGGGCGAGAGGAGGGTGGTCCTCGGCTCGAACGCACCCGCCTCGATCTGCTCCAGCAGGTCGACGTCTTCCGCGTGTATGTACCAGTCGCCCTTCATCCCCAGGTCCACGGCAACAATCTGCCCTTCAGCGGCGAGCTGTTTCCACACGCTGGCCAGCCCCGGGTAGCGGCTCCGGATGAAATGGTTCTTCACCTGCTGGGCCGTGGCTACGCCCAGGGCACGTAACGAGCGCACCGCGGCCTGGCGAACCGCAACGGACTGATCTGGAATCTCGCCGAGAGGAGCGCCGAACCAGCCGTCCGCCAGCGCCCAACGTCGACCGCTACCAACCCGACCGGCGGGCACGATCCGTCCCTGGAGCCAGAGGAGCGCGAGCGTGTCGGCGATCGGGCTGCGGTCTCCCCAGCCAGACTCGTACTTCTCGGCATGTTCCTCGAAATCCGCCGCGCGCACCGAGCCGTTGGCGGCGAGTCGTTGGAGAAC
>VBGO01000290.1 GCA_005882525.1 Chloroflexota bacterium | reverse complement strand
GCCATAGCCCGCCGCTTCGTTGAGGCCCATAGCCAGGCCTCGCCGCACCGGACCAACGAGATCGATCTTCATGTTGACTGTCATCGACCAGGCAAGGCCCTGATTGATTCCGAGCAGGACATTGGCCAGGATCACCCAGCCCCACCTCGGAGCCCAGATCAGCAGCAGCGGCACGGGCAACGCTGCCGACCAACCGGCGAGCAGGACCGGTTTGCGCCCAAAGCGATCGGACAGTGGCCCGGCCCCGAAGTTGGTAAGGGCCTTGGTCGCGCCGAAGGCAACGATGAAGGTCAGCGCCGCCGTCACTGCTGTCAGCCGGAATACGTGTGTCGCGAGCA
>VBGO01000289.1 GCA_005882525.1 Chloroflexota bacterium | reverse complement strand
GTGCGGCTGCGGTCATCCGGCGGCGATCGGCCGCTTCGAGCTGCGCCAGGCGTCGAAACCGCCGTCCAGGACCGCCAGGCTCTCGCGCCCCTCTCCCTCGAGCAGGCTCGCGGCGGTCATCGCCCGCTCACCATGACCGCAGTAGATAGTGAGGGGCCCAGCTGGAATGGCGCCGGCCGCGGCCATAACGCTGCCAAGCTCCACATGCTGCGCCCCGGGAATGTGCCCGCCGGCCCACTCGCTTGCCTGGCGCACATCCAGGGGCGTGCCGTGCGGCTCCTCGTTGACCTGGCGAATTGCAATGCTCGTAACGGGCAAGCCCGCCGTCCGCCAGGCGCCCATGCCGTCCTCGAGCTCACCGGCCAGGTTCTCGTATCCGATCTTCAAGCACTGCTGGACGAGGTCTTGCCCATCCTGGTCCGGTGCGCGGACGAAAACCAATGGCCGGTTAGCCTGGATGATCCAGCCGAGCCAGGAGGCGAAGGCGGGACGCAGCGCAATCGACACGGCGGCGGGGATATGCTCGCGGGCAAAATCCACAAACGGACGGACGTCGATCACGATTGCCCCCGCTGCCTGGTGGCGGCGGACTTCGTCCACCGAGAGCGGGGCGAGGTCCGGTGCCTTTTCGCCATACAGACGGGCTCCGCGCTGATTCACAGTCCGCAAACGGAGGAAGTAAGGCGGGTAAGTGCCGAGGCCATCGAGGAACGTCCTGACGAACGCATCCTCGGTGGCCGCCTTGAACAGAGGGCTTGTCTCCCGCTCTCTTCCGAGGGACGTTGTGTGCGGACCGTCGGTGCCGGCCGAACAGAACGAGCCCGCGCCATGCGTCGGGTAGACGGCCAGATCGTCCGGAAGGTTTCGGAGACGTTGATGGGCTGATCGGTAGAGGTCATGGGCCAGCGGTTGCGTCCACTCCGGCCCGATCAGGTCGGGACGAGCTGCGCCACCGGGGAGGATGGCTCCGCCACTGAACAGCGCCAGCAGCCTTGAGCCGTCAACCAGGAGATAGGCGAGGTGCTCGGGCGTGTGCCCTGGGGTTGAGAGCGCTCGAAGTGTCAATCCGCCAAGGTCGACCTCCTCCCCATCGTCGAGCCCGCGGTACGCGGTGGCTAAATGCGATGCATGTGGTGCGATGATGGCGGCCCCGAAGGCAGCCAGCTCGCGGCTGCCCGAGATGAAATCGGCATGGAGATGCGTCTCCACTGCAAACGCAATCCGCACGTTCAGGTTTTCAGCCAGCTCTAGATAGAGGCTTGGGTCCCGACGAGGGTCCAGGATCAGGGCACGACCATCGCCGAGGGCCACGAGGTACGACGAGTTTCCGAGTCCCTCGTCGACGAGGGGTAGGATCTTGGAGCTCTGCTCGGTCTCGGGGGTCCGCCGGTTCATCAGATGCTGGCGACAACCGGAAGACCGGCGGCCTTCCACTCTGGCAGCCCGTCTTCCAGCCGTCTGGCCCGAAAGCCCGCCTGCTGGAGGACCCGGACCGCCTTATGGGCGAACGCGCAGTAAGGGCCCCGGCAGTATGCGACGACCTCTTTGTCGCGCGACAGCTCACGGAGTCTGCGGCGAAGTTCCGCTAGCGGAATCGAGATCGCCGGCACCAGGTGGCCGGCAGCAAACTCTTCAGCTGGCCGAACGTCAAGAACGACTAGGTCTTCACCGCGCTTCAAGCGGCGAAGCAGTTCCGCTCGAGTGACGGGCTCGAGACTGTCTCTGGCGCCGAGGTACGCATCCGCCAGCTGGCCAACTTCGGCACGATGTTGAGCAGCAACCGTGCGTAAGTTACGCCATAGCTCGAACACCTCCGGGTCCCGGAGCGCGTAGTAGATCCTGGTGCCGTCGCGTCGGCGGCGGACAAGGCCCACGACTCGGAGAACCTGCAGGTGCTGACTGGCGTTCGCAACGGAAAGCCCGATCGCAGATGCAAGGCCTTCGACGGTGCGCTCCCCATTAGCGAGGACATCGACGATCTCGAGCCGCCGACCGTTCGCCAACGCTTGGGCGAGACGGGCGAACTCATCGAAAATCGCGGTCTTGGCCTCTCGGCCATCCTGTTCGCGCGGTGCCTCGCTTGGCTGACGCATGCCCGTCCTTTTTTTATGATCAACTAGCCAATTGAGTACTTGAATACTAGTGTTGGGCGACCACAGTGTCAAGCGAGTCCTCCAGAGTCCCCCCGAAGAGGCGACTGATGCCCCAAGCGCGCGGTGCGTGCCTACCCGGCCAGAGCATTCGGACCCGGGGTCGGAATCGGCTCGTAGCGCCGTCCCACGGACGCTGCCTGGGCGACCATGTGGCCCATGCTGCGCCAAGCGGCACCTGGTCCGACTTGTGCACGCCGTTGTCCCTACCCGCATCATCACCCGAGGTTCCGGCGAGACCGCCCCGTGATTGTCGTCTGCGGTGAAGCGCTGATTGACATGGTCGTCGGCGGTGACGGGACCCGCCGTCCCGCGCCGGGCGGCGGCCCGTTCAACACCGCGCGGGCGCTTGCTCGGCTCGGCGTCCCGAAGGCATTTCTCGGGCATTTTTCTGAAGACTATCTGGGCCGTATGCTGGCCGATCGACTCGCGGCTGATGGAGCCAGCCTGGCGCTCGCGAGCTTTGGCCCCGAGCCGACCACCATCGCTGTCGCCAAAATCGGCAGGGATGGGCTGGCCGAATATGAGTTCGTCACTCAGGGAACCTCCGCTCCGAATCTAACCCGCGAGATGGTTCCGGATCAGCTGGGCGCTGAGGTCAAGGCCCTTCACCTCGGAACCCTTGGACTTCTGTTGCAGCCAATGGCGTCGTCGCTGACCGAGTTTGTCGGGCGCGAGACCGGGAGGCGGCTGGTGATGCTGGACCCAAACATCCGGCCCGTCCTTGACCGTCCCCGTCTGCACTCGCTCATCCCGCAGATCACGATCGTCAAGGCGAGCGTGGAGGATCTGACCTGGCTCTATCCGAACATCGACTATCGGGCTGCGGCCGAGCGAATCCTGGGAGTCGGTGTCCGCCTCGTCCTGGTTACGCTCGGAGCGGTGGGAGGATACGGCGCAACACGAAACTCCCAGGTCAGCGTTTCATCCCCGCTGGTAGAGGTTGTGGACACCATCGGCGCGGGCGATGCCTTCGGGGCGGCAGCACTGGCCTGGCTCCATGATCGCGACGCACTCGATCCGGAGTTGAGTGTGACGGACCAGGACCTTAGGTCACTTCTCGAGTATTCATGCCGGGCAGCCTCGCTGACGTGCACCCGCTCCGGCGCCGAGCCACCCTGGCGCTCAGAGATGCAAACTAGCGCAGGCTGAACTCCGGATACTGATCGGTGACCAGCACCAGCGCGTAGCCCGTCACCCGATTGCTCCACCGCATCACACCAACGACGAAGTCGAACAGGCCACGCGGGTAGCGGCCGGTGAAGAGGATGGCGAACCAGGCAATGATGACCGCCACCACGGCCCCGATCACCAGAAAGAAGAGCACGATGTAGTGGGGAATGGCCAGCAACCACTTCACCAACGGAAGCCACCGATTGAGCTGCCGCGCGTCCGGATATGGCAGATCAAGGTGAACGGCTTGCTCCTCGTCCGTTGATGGATAGTGGTCATCGAGCAGCGCCAGGTAGGCGGTAACCCGGTTCGAGAAGCGGAGCAGCTGGAGATTCCAGTCGAACCACCACCGTGGATACTTCTGCCGGAACACGATCATCAGCACCAGGGGGAGGAACAAAATGCCGCCCCCGGTCGCCAGCGTGGCCGTCTGATTCGACCCATTCCTCGTCCCATATTGCATCGACTCGCCGGTGAGCAGGATCAGAACGAACACAATCGGAATCGCGACGATAATCCGGAACGCCGTCGTCAGCCGATCGAGGTCTCGGTCGGGAAAGTCAACGGTGAACGTAACCGGGTAAGCCGTCTTCATCTTGACCCCGTCTATGCGCCTGCCGACCTAGTTCCGGCGAAAGACGATCTGACCGCTGGACAGTAGCTCCTGGCAAATGGGGCCGCCGTTGAACGGGCTGGGAACACCCGGAAAGTCCAAGGTCCAGTGACCGACCCCGGCGCCGCCGAAGCGTTGAATCGTCACAGTGAAAGCCAGCCCGCGGTGAACGACAGAGCCGCCGTGGGTCCCGACGAGCGACCCATTGGTGACATGCAAGCTGATGGTGCCGCCGGAGTTCGATGACCAGCTCGTAATATCGCCGAAAACGTTCCCTGGGTACCCGGGCACGTCGCCCATGTGGTCAACGCAGTCGAAATGTCCAAGCGCCGAGCCATCGGAGAACAGGGTGGCATGAAATGCGAACGAACTGACTCCCATCCCCGCGGGTAGGTCGGTCATGACGGCCGTGCCCCCGCCGTTGACGGTCCCCATGACTGGGGGCGCACTGGCGGCAGCCGGGTGCGCTGCGAGCAATGCCACTGCTAGCGAAATCGCCGGTATGAGCTTCGCAAGCTTCTTCATGATGTTTCTTCTTCACTCCAAATGACTCTGTTCTGATGTTCAACCGCAGCGCTCGGGAAACGCGTAGCCCACGTACGGTTAGTTCCAGTGAGCCAGGTCAACCAACCCAATACCCCCACCCTCCTGCTGCAAACGTCCCGAGCAGCGGTGTAGCCTCTCGACGTCCCTCTTCGGCTACACAATACGCCCGCTTATGGGCCTGTCAAGCCCAAACCCAAGTGCTGAGATCGACAAATGATCTCCAAAACTGCTCAGGCGGACCGCTCGCGAACTGCGAGGCCTCTCTTAGCTGGGGATCTCTCGCTCTTCGGTGAGGAAGAGGGCGGTACGAGTGTGGTCGATGAAATTCGCCTCGTCCAGGCTCGATGCGCGCCATTCCGGCGAGCGCCGAGCCGCCTGGAGCGCCGCCATGTCATCGAACCAGAGTTCCGCCATTCCATCGAAATCGGCTGGGGCCATCTCTGGCGGGAGCGGAACCGGGTGGCTCTGGACGAGTCGCCGCAGCCCAGGGATCCGCCGCCCAATTGGAGCGTGCACTTCGCGCCAGTATCGCGAGAACTCGTCGAGACTCATCCCCGGTCGCCGGGTTATGCAGTAGACAAGCTTGACGATGGCTGAACCCTTAGCTTGAGACGTTCCGCGAAGGCCGAGATCTCATCGCGCTGCGCTTGGGGATCGATGGCCGTGGCGCTTACGACGACCCGTGTGGTTCCCGCTGTGGCAAGGGCTTCGACGTCATCGTCCGACATGTCGATCGATCCCCAGCGGGTGCACTCAAGCGCGGCCGCATCGCGTCCCGCGTCACGCGCCGTCTGCCACATGAGTTCAAGCTGGATGGCGCGCTCCTGGCTGCCGATCCGGCCTCCGGGAAAATACCCGTCTCCGCGCAGCCCGGCGCGCCGGGCGGCCGCCCGGGTCGACCCGCCGACGTGGATCGGCAGGGCGCGACCGTTGTACGGCTTCGGAAAGCTGACGAGGTTGGTGAACGCGTAGAAGTCACCCTTGAAGCTGACGCCGGTCGCGTCTCCCGCCCACAGAAGGCGCATGACGTCGATGGCCTCGTCGGCGCGGCGACCACGACTGGCAAAGTCGACCCCCAGTGCCTCTGCCTCGCCCGGCAGCGACCCAGGTCCGATGGTCAGCAGGCGCATGCGGCCCTTCGAGAGCACATCGATTGTCGCCAGTCGCTTCGCGAGGGTCACCGGATGGTGATAGGGCAACTGGAGGACGCCGGTCCCGAGGACGATCCGCTCCGTCGCAGCCGCGACGAAGGCCAGGCCCGCCAGCGGATCCACGATCGACAGCGACGGGTCGATGGCCATCGAGCCGATCGTCGCTCCCGGATACAGGACCACGTGCTCCGGAAGGTAGAAGGACTCGAAGCCGCAGTCCTCGGCATGCCTGGCATAACTAGCGATCCTGTCGGGGTCGACGCCGTGATAGCCGCTGTGGTAGGTGATTCCGAACTTCACGTCAGGTATCCGTCAACCATTTCCCTTAAGCGGTCGTGCTCTGCCGACCAGGCACCCCAGACACTGGCGCACCACTGCAAGAGTTTCTCATCGCGGGCCGGCCCCGGTTCTACCGCCAGGGCGTCGGCCACCGTCAGCGGCCCCACGTCCTTCGGTGGGATGAATCGGGGCCATTGCTTCGACTGGCTGCCCATCACCATGTGCATTTTCTGCACCTGGCGGCCGGTGAGCCC
>VBGO01000285.1 GCA_005882525.1 Chloroflexota bacterium | reverse complement strand
GTGCTTGGTGCCCGTTAGCTAGCATGGTCCCGGGAGGTTGCGATGACATCCTTGGGTGCGCGTCGTTCGTGTCCCCGTTTGGGAGACTGCTGTCTTCTACGCACTCCCGCGCCTGCGGCCTCTTTTCCTACGGAGGCGGCATGGTCAATCACAAGGGTAAGAGTTCGCCCCATTCGAAACGGTCCGCGCGCCCGAAAAAGGCCAAGAAGGTGGTGGTGCCGGCTGACATGGTCAATCATAAGGGTAAGAGTTCGTCCCATTCGAAACGGTCCGCGCGCCCGCAAAAGGCCAAGAAGGTAGTGGTGTCGGACGACTTGCGGATCAGGCATCCGCACGGGGCCGGCATCGATGTGCATTCGCGGGAGCATTGGGTGGCGGTGCCGGCGAGCTGCGCACCTGTTCGGCCAAAGGATCATCCCGTGCACCTGCCGGCGCACGTGCGCCAGTTCGGCACCTGCACAGCAGATCTGGAATTGCTGGCGGACTGGCTAACGGAATGCGGCATCACCACCGTGGCGATGGAATCAACGGGGGTGTACTGGGTGCCGTTATTTGAATTGCTGGAGCGGCGCGGCTTCGAAGTGATTCTCGTCGACCCGCGTCAGACACGCCAGGTGTCAGGCCGTCCGAAGACGGACATACTCGACTGCCAATGGATCCAAAGATTGCACAGCTACGGCTTGCTGGCGCCGTCATTCCGGCCGTCGGACGAGGTGTGCGTGTTGCGCGGCTACTTGCGCCAGCGGCAAATGCTCATCGGCAATGCAGCGCGGTCGATCCAACACATGCAGAAGGCGTTAGAGCAGATGAACATTAAGCTGACCGAGGCGGTGTCGGACGTCACGGGCGTGACGGGGATGCTGATTCTGAAGGCCATCCTTCGCGGCGAGCGCGATCCAAAGCGCCTGGCAAAATATCGCCACGAGAACTGCAAGCGAACGGAGGAGCAGATTGCACGGGCCCTGCAAGGGAACTGGCGTGAGGAACACCTATTCGCGCTGAAGCAGGCGGTGAAGGCCTATGAGTTTGAGCGGCGGCAACTGAAGGAATGCGACGCGGCCATCGAGAACTACCTCAAGACCATGGAGGACAAGAGTGGCGGGGAGGTGCTGGAGCCGAAGCCGACCAAGGGCAAAAAAACCGCGGCAACGGCGCCGCAATTCGACGCGCGCAACCTGCTATTCCAGGTTAGCGGCAAAGACCTGACGCTGATCGAAGGAATCGAGCAGAGCAGCGCTTTGACAATCCTCAGTGAAATCGGCTTCGACATGAGCAAGTGGGCAACGGAGAAACACTTCACCAGTTGGCTGGGGCTATGTCCGCAGCATCGAGGCAGTGCCGGCAAGATCAAGAACCGCCGTCTGCGCGGCGGCGCCAACCGGGCGGCTCGAGCGTTGCGGATGGCGGCTCAGGGCTGCCATCACGCCAAGAACGCGATGGGGGCGTTCTACCGCCGCGTTCAGGCGCGGGCCGGTGGCGCCAAGGCGCTGGTGGCGACAGCGCGCAAGATCGCTGAGCGCGTCTACCGCCTCTTGAAGTACGGCGAGAACTATGTGCGGCAAGCTATGAACGACTACGAAAACGCCTATCGGATCAAACTGACGAAGGGCCTCGCGAAAAAGGCAGCGGAGTTGGGCTACAAGCTCGTCCCGAACGCCGAAGCCGCCTCGACTGTCTGATCCACTCCCGCGCGGTCGCGCCGCCCGGCGGCTGACGCCCTGACTACGGCAACGCGAACGATGAGGCCCCTCACCACGGGGGAAAGGGGGCGCTGTATCGCAAAACGACACGCATCAGCAATCACTGATCCAGTCGCCCCCGAACCGAACTAGGCGCTTCCTTGGGAGTGTCCGTCCGGAAATCGGGACCGCCTGGAAAAGTTCTGGTTTTCCAGCGAATCCTCCAGCGAAGATTGTAGGTATGAATTCTACAACAGGGCAAGAATCTGGGATTTTCACGGAATCGAGCCCCGCTCTTCACGGAGGATTTCCCATGCGAACGCGCTTCAATCCGCAACCGCGCTTGGATTGCCCGCCCATCGGAGAGATCAAACTGAATCTGAATTGTCGTGACGAAATCATTCCCATCCTGCGGGCGTTGCAGCACATTTACAGCGATAGCAAGCTGCGGCGGGAAATCTTGGACCTCGTGGGCGAGGACGTCAACCGCGAGACCAGCACCGAGCATGGTCGGCCTGGTATGGATTACTGGCAGATTATCGTGCTGGCAGCGGTGCGTCTGGGTTGCGACCTGGATTATGACAAACTGCAAGACTTGGCCGAGCAGCATCGGAACTTACGCTTGTTCATGGGCATTGGCGATTGGCAAGAGGAAGTGGATTTTGATTGGCGGCGAATTCGGGACAACCTCTGTCACCTTCGGCCGGAGACCTTGACGAAGATCAATCGCTTGGTCGTGGCAGCGGGACATAAACTGGCGCCGGAAGCGGTCAAGACGGTGCGTGGCGACACGTTCGTGGTCGAGACCAACATTCACCATCCCACGGAATCAAGCCTGATCGGCGATGGCTTGCGAAAAGTGCTGCCACTGGCTGCGGAGTTAGCGGAGCAACATGGGTTGAGCGGCTGGCGTCAGCACGAGCATATTCTGCAGAACGTTCGCAAGCTGGTTCAGAAGATTGGCCGGGCGTCGCGTGCCAAAGGAAAGGGCGGTCCGGAGCGACTGAAGAAACTCTACCGGGAGCTGCTAGACCTGGCGAAGGAATTGTTGCGGCGGGCCAAGCAACTGTTGGTGAGCTTGGCATTCCAAGTCCAGGATTCGCAGGAGGGGATCTGGTCGGCGTCGGTAATGCCACCGGCAATGCGGTTGCACCATTATCTGGAATTGACGCGCAAGGTCTGCGACACGGCCAGGCGGCGGGTGCTTCTGGGAGAAACGGTGCCGAACGCGGAGAAGATCTTCAGCATCTTCGAGCCGGAGACGGAACTGATCAAGCGTGGCAAACAGGCCAAGCCAATCCAGTATGGCCACAACGTGCTGGTGATCGAGGATGGCGTGGGGTTCATCTGCGAATACCAAGTGGTCGGCAAAGGGGTCCTGGATCAGGACCTGGTAGTTCCAGTCATGAAAAAGCTACAGAAGCGTGTTGGCGGCAAGATCGAACGCGCATCCTTTGACCGATCCTTTCACACGCCGGACAATCAGGAACATTTGGGGAAGATTGTGCGGACGCCCTGTATTGCATCAAAAGGACAGGAGAAGGGGCGTAAACAACAAAAGGAGGGAACCGTGGCTTTTCGTAAAGCAAGGCAGAGCCATCCGGGCGTGGAATCGGCGATCGGTGCCATGCAGGCAGGCAACGGCTTGGAACGTTGCCGCGACAAGACCGATCGTGGTTACGAACGTTATGTAGGCCTGGGCGTCTTGGGACGCAACTTGCACACGTTGGGCAAGCTGCTGTTAGCCCAAGAGAATGCTCAATGCGAAGCGGCCCAGTCACGGCGGAAGGAAGCGGGCTGAGCGGCACCGAGCCCGGAGACTCCAGGAGTCAAAGGCCCGGCGGGACTACCGTCGGCACCAAGCGCTGGTGCGAGCCAGTTTGTGAAAAAAAAGACAATATCCGACTGATAATGGTGTGGCACTGGCTGGCGGGGCCGTGACACAAATTGAAAATGTCCCTTTTTCGGACGGACACTAGCTAGCTCGGTCGCGCGGACCCATTTATGCATGTCCAAGCTCCGTTGCCCGTCGCGTCGCCGCCTCGACAGCGTCCATGAGC
>VBGO01000284.1 GCA_005882525.1 Chloroflexota bacterium | reverse complement strand
CCAGCGCCCGGACTACCGTCACAATCTCTGGGCCAGCAGCCTGCGGCGGACCGACGGCAAGAGCGCCACGATCGGGGTCATCCTCGAGGACATCGCCAACCCCTTCTCATCAACGCTGCATCGGGCCATTGAGAACGTCGCCGTCAAGCGCGGCGTCCTGGTCCTGGCGGGCAGCCTGGAGGAGGACGAGGCCCGCGAACGCGAATTGGTCTCCGCGTTCGCCTCGCGCCGGGTAGACGGGCTAGTCATCATGCCCGCAAGTCATGACCATAGCTATCTCCTGAACGAGCGCAAGGCGGGGACCCCCCTGGTGTTCGTCGACCGCCCGCCCGCGTTTCTCGACGCGGACACCGTGCTCACGGACAACGTCGGCGGCGTCCGCCGCGGCATCCAGCACCTCGCTGCGCAGGGGCACCGGCGGATCGCCTACCTTGGCGACCTTCAGAGCATCATGACCGCGGCGTTACGCTACCAGGGCTATCGGGAGGAGCTCGAGGCGCAGCATCTCGGCTTCGATCGCGGCCTGGTCCGCCTCGATCTCCGCGGTAGCGAACAAGCCGACCGAGCGATAACGGAACTCCTCGCTCAGCGTCCGGCGCCGACCGCCATCTTCGCCGCCCAGAACCTGCTCACAATCGGCGCCTGCCGGGCACTGCGGCGACTGGGCCTCCACCACCAGGTCGCCCTGGTCGGCTTCGACGACATCCTGCTCGCCGACCTGCTCGACCCAGGCATCACGGTGATCGCGCAAGACCCGGCAGCGATGGGACGGACCGCGGCGGAGCTGCTCTTCCGTCGGCTCGACGGCGACCGGTCGCCAACCGTGCATCAGGTCATTCCGACCAGCCTCATCGAGCGAGGCTCGGGCGAGATCCGGCCTTGATCGCCGTTTGCGGGGAGGCGCTCATCGACCTCGTGCCCTCGGGCGAGGGACGGCAGCGCGGGACAGCGGGTGGCGGACCCTTCACCACGGCGCGCGCACTGGCTCGCCTGGGGATCCCAACGCAATTTCTCGGGCGCTTATCCACGGATGCATTCGGCCAGCAGCTCCGCGACCTGCTCGAGAGCGACGGCGCCGACCTGTCTCTCACGAGCTTCGGTCCAGAGCCCACCACCCTGGCAATGGCCGAGGTCGACCGCGATGGCCACGCCGCGTACCGGTTCGTGATCGACGGGACCTCTGCACCCAACCTGACGCCGCAGATGCTGCCGACCTCGCTTCCTCCGGTTGTCACGACCCTTCACGTCGGCACCCTCGGGCTGGTACTGGAACCAATGGCCTCGACGATCGCCGGGCTGGTCGGGCGCGAGCACCGCGACAGGCTGGTCGTGGTTGATCCAAACATCCGGCCCGTGTTGCTGAACGGCGCGGCCGGCTATCGCGAGCGGATGGAGTCGGTCATCGCGCAGAGCACGATCGTCAAGGCGAGTGATGCCGACGTCACGTGGCTCTATCCGAAGCTCGATCTGCAGGCGGCCGCCCACGCGCTTTTGGCTCGCGGCCCCCGCCTGGTCGTGGTGACCCTGGGGGCCGACGGGGCCTTCGGGGTCAGCGCCGGCGCGGAAGCCCAGGTCGCCGCGCCAGTGGTTGACGTCGTCGATACGATCGGCGCCGGCGACGCATTCGGCGCCGGCCTGCTTGCCTGGCTCCACGACCACGACCGGCTAGCCCGCGATCTCCGCCTCGAGCGTGACGAGCTCCGTGCCGCTCTCGAGTTTGCTTGCCTGGTCGCCTCGATCACGTGCACCCGGGCCGGCGCCGACCCACCGCGTCGCGCGGAGCTCGTCTCCCCCTAAGCTCAGAGCATGTCGACGCCAACGGCGGCAGCCGGCTTGGTGATCCTGTTGCTCTCCGCCTGTACCTCCTCAACGGCCCCTCCCGGGCCCCCAGCCAGCACCAGCCCGACCGGCTCGCCCAAGCCCGCGCCGGTGTTGTCGACCTATACGGCAGCCGGCTTCGCGACGGCGCTCGCCTGGGCGCCGGATAAGCGGCTCTTTTTCGCCGAGCGCTCGGGGACGATCCGAACCTTCGACGGCGCCAGCCAGCGCGTCTTCGCCACGGTCAGAGCGTCGACGGACGGCGAGCGAGGGCTCCTCGGCCTCGCCTTGAGCCCGACCTTCGACCGCGACCATTTCGTCTATGCGTTCTACAGCCGCGCGGATGACACGAGTCGACAGCGGGTGGTGCGCTGGCTCGATCGCGGCGGGACGGGTACCAACCTCACCACCATCATCGACAATCTCCCGGCCGGCTCCGACTGCTGCCATAAGGGTGGACGGATCGCCTTCGGTCCCGACGGCAAGCTCTATGTGACGCTGGGCGAGACGCACGTTTCCTCCGATGCGCAGAACTCGTCGAGTCTGCGCGGCAAGATCCTGCGCTACAACCCGGACGGAACCGTCCCCAGCGACAACCCGTTCGGCCGGGGCAACCCGGTCTGGGCGATCGGCCTGCGCAATCCCTTCGGTCTGGCTTTCTCTTCGGACGGCAAGCTCATGGTCACCGACAACGGGCCGTCGGGCGACGCCGGAACCCCGGGCAGCGGGTGGGATGAGGTCGACCTGGTGGTCCGCGGCGGGAATTACCAGTGGCCGACCTGCTACGGCAACGGCATCCACCTGCACGGCTTCGCCTGCGCCGGGACGCCCCCAACCTGGCAGAGCGGCGCCCAGACCATCATCCCTACGGGTGCCACCTTCATCAGTGCCAAAGGGCCGACCGGCTATCAGGGCGACTTCGCGTTCTGCAGCTATGCCGACAACCGGCTCAAGGTGATGTCGCCGGATGCTACGCGCGTGCTATTCGACGGGCCCCGCTGCCAGCTCGACGTAAAGGAAGGGCCCGACCACGCCCTCTACTTATCGGACACTTCCGCGATTTACCGTTTCGGCCCGTAGCATGGGCCGGTCCGTCAGGGCCGCATACCGGCCGACGAGGTAGGCGCCGATGAAGCTCGCGTAAGGGAACGTGACCAGCACGCCGACTACGACGACCAGTCCGATGAGGCCGATCGTCGTCAAGACGACGACCAGCGCCCCGACCACGATGCTCAGCCCCAGGTTCACCCGCACCCGCCGGATGACGGCCGCGACGTTCAGCGCGCCCCGGAATCCACGGTCCATGTACTGGCTGATGATCGCCGGCTCCAGCAGCAGCACCAGCAACCCCCACACGCTGCCGACGGCAGCGACGATCCCGGCTGCCGCATAGACCGACCCACCGAGCGCCTCGCGCGATCCTTCGTTCACGGCCGCCTCGACGATCGCCGCGGGGATTCCCAGCAGGACGCTCGGAATCGTCCAGATGAGGAGGGCGACGATGAGTTTGAAGCCGTCCTTGATGTTTTGCCATGGGTGGTCCCAGGGCGGAAGCGCACGGGCGCCGGAGCGTACGCGGCGAGCGATCTCCACGATGTAGCCGACGAGCAACAGGAACGGAACGATGAGCCAGAACAAGAGAAGGCACGCAGCGCCGGCTAGCAGCTTGCGAAGCCACCGGTCGGACCGGATGACGAAGGTGAACGCCTCGCCAAGGTCGAGGTCGGCCGTGCTCCGCGGGGCGCGCTGCTGCGGAAGGCCCTGGGCGATCAGAAGCGCCGCAACCACCGTGAGCAACTTGTCGGGCAGGTCGACCGCGGCCTCCCCAACGAATGCCGCGACGATCCGGGGCAGGTGGGCGCCGGTGAGCGCGCGATAGATCGAGTCGCCCAGCGCAACGCCACTGTTGCCACCGTTCATCAAGAAGTTGAGCGGCGTCGAGACCAGGGACGCGATGGCGAAGGTCACCAACCAGAGCGCCACCCAACCGCTCGCCCGCTTCTGCCAGTTGAGATAGCGGGCGAGCCCGGCGGCAAAGCCGACCGCGAACGAGACGATGCCGTAGGGCGCGGCAATCGGATCGATCGTGTTGGAGATGACCAGGTTGCTGATGAACCCGACGCTTCCACCCACCCAGGGGCCCGCCACGACGCCGGCCAGCACCGTCCCGATCGAATCCAAAAAAAGCGGTAACCCGAAGGTGACAGCGAGGGCATGACCGGCAAAGTTCAGGCCGAGGCTGGCAAGGATGAGGACGACACCGACGGAGTCGAGGCTGAAACGCAGCGGACCAGTCCAGCCAGCCGCCTGCAGCGATGCCAGCGTCCGTCGCGCGGGCGCTCGGGTCAACAAGAACACGCCGACGACCACGACGATGAGGAGGATCGCGACCAGCAGTTGATGCTCGGCCTGGTGGATAAGAGCCAGGATGGGACGGCCGACGGCCGCGCCTAGTCCGACGAAGCCAGCGATGTAGACGGCATTCGCGGGCAGGAGACCACGCAGAAATGTCAGCCGGGGCATCCGGCTGACCCCTGCAACCTGCGAGGTGTAGACGCGCAACCCCGGGATGAGGCGAGCCGTGAAGACCGCCCGCCAGCCGCCCCGCTGCAGCAGCCCGGCGGCGCGCTCGAGCGCTCCGCGGGCGTGGAGTGGCTCGGCCACCTTCATCAGCCGCTCCCAGCCGAGAAGTTCGGCCGCCTCTCGGCCGATGATCGCGCCCACCGTGATCGTGATGGAGATCGCGGCGACGAAGATCGCTGGATTGACTCGACCGCCGGCCACGGCAATCCCACCGATGGCGAGCACCAGGTCGCCCGGCGCGAAGGGCACCGGCACGCCCGTCTCTTCGATGAACATCAGGGCGCAGATCACCACGATCAGGGTCGTCCCCTCGAGGCCCTGCACCCAGGCCATCGGGTTCATTCCTCTATTCTCCCCGTGCTAAGGTCAGGCGCATGGGCAGGGACGCGGCGAGCGCCGCCAGGTCGAAGCGCCCCACCGGCATGGGGCGCTCGATGCGTCGCGTTGGCGGTGCCGTCCACCGATTCATGTACCGGCGTGGGCTGGCGCGCAAAATGGGCGTCATGCAGCTGGTCTTGCTGACAACCACGGGCCGAAAGACGGGAAAGACTCACACCTTGCCGGTGGGCACGGTGCGTGAAGGCGATGGCTGGGTGGTGATCGCATCCTATGGCGGCGCGGACGTCGATCCGAGCTGGTGGCTCATCCCGACGTCACCCTCCAGGTGAACGACCAGGTCATCAAAGCTCGGATGCAGGAGATCACCGACCCGGCGGATCGGGAGCGGATCTGGAACACGGTGGTGAGCACGGTGAAGGGCTACGCGAACTACCCGAAGAAGACCTCGCGCGTTATCCCGCTCGGTTTGCTCCGCCCGGTCTGAGCTTTCTGGGCGCGGCCTTCTTCGCGGTCTTGGGCGCCTTCGCCGGCAGTTTGCGTGACCACGCCAGCGCCGTGATGATCCAGGTTCGCGTCGCATCGGGCTTCTTCTGCCAGCCGGCCGGGACCACGACGTAACCGGTCATCGCACGTCCCGGCATCGGTTCGAAGGCCGTGCCACCCTGCTTGCGGACTTTGCCCTGGTCGTCGTCGGACACGCGCACGAAGAGGTCCTCGCCAAACAGGCCGCAGAACATGTTGCCGTTGACGAAGCCGGCCAGGTTGCCGAACATCGGACGGGTCGTCACCGCCGGGTCTGGCGGCACCAGCTTCTGAAACGCGGCTTTCGCTTGCTCACTGGGCTTGGGCATCGTCATTGGGCTCATGCTGGAGATCCTAGCGCGGGCTGGCGACCGCCCAGGCCTCGATTTCCACCCGCGCGCCACCGGGGAGCGCCACGACGGCCACCGCGGTGCGGGCCGGGTAGGGCTCGCCAAAGAACTCTGCGTACGGTTGGTTCAGCCGCGGCAAGTCGGCGATATCGGTCAGGTAGACATTGACCTTGATGACGTCGCGCTTCGAGAGGCCGGCTTCGTCCAGCACCCGGCCGAGATTCGCGAGGACCTGGTGCAATTCGGGAAGGAACCCGCCGCCGACCAGGGCGCCGTCACGGCCACCGGTGTGTCCGGACAGCGCGACCAGCTCGCCCCTCCGTCGCATCGGGCTGAGGGGCGGCATCATTGGCTGACCACGAGCTCCGCCGTCATGAACGCTCGCACCGAGCCACCGACCTCGATCCGGCTGGGGACCTCAGCCTCGGTTGGGTAGACCAGTTTGATCTGAATGAAGCTCTGCCGCCCCATCCTGGTTCCTTGCTCACTCACGATCGAGACCTCCGCAGCGCGCGGGACTAGATCGTAACGTACGGCGAACGCACCGAGCGGACCGCTGGCCGAGCCGGTCGCCGGGTCTTCGACGATGCGCGTCTCGCTGTGCGACCCGAACATGCGGCTGTACAGGCGGTCGGAAGCGACGGCGGCAAAGAGGAAGACCGCGGGCAGCCCGTGCGAGTCCAGGAGGCTGGTCAACGCCTCCCCGCTGGAGACCGCGCGATCGACCGCCGCCGCATCCGTCAGCGCCACATAGACGAATGCGCTGCCGGTACTGACGATCTGGATCGGCACCTCGGGCCGCAGGTCGGCGACCCTCAAGCCGAGCGCGGCTGCCATGTCATCGCGCTCCTCGATCACCTCGCCAAACTTGACCGGAGGGTGCGACATCCACAGGATGACCTCTTCCCCGCTCCGATCGACCCTCACGGCGATCGGGCCCACCCCTTCCTCGAGCGTGAACGCGCCAGCATCCGAACTGACCAGTCCCTCGTCGAGCAGCACCCAACCGGTGCCCACCGTGGGATGGCCGGCAAACGGCAGCTCGACGTGCGGGGCAGGACAAAGGTCGTCTCCGAGAGGTTCGTCTCCCGGGCGATCGCCTGCATTTGTTGATCCGACAGCCCGTCGGCCTCCAAGACCACCGCCAACGGGTTGCCGGCCAGCGGCCGGTCGGTGAAGACATCGACCCAGCGCAAGCGATAGTGGCGTTTTTCGTCAGCCATCAGCAATTCATAACAAGAGATCGATCACGCTTTGCGGCGCGTCGACCCGGTGAAGTTCGGCCAACGTTTCCTCACGGATTTCCGATCCGCGCGATTGATCGCCGCGCTCCAGATAGTGCTCGACCAGATGGCGTCGCGGGTGCACATAGCTGTTTCGAATGAGCGCCTCGCCGGTCGTGTTCGCGGTGAACCACTTAAAGGGCCGATCTCCTAACGTCGCCCAGAGATCGATCAGGTCAGCGAGCAGCCGATGGGCTCGGGCCGCCGCCTCTTCGAGCGAGATCTGCGCGCTGCTGGCTAGCTCAACCGCGTTGAATGCATCGATGTCGGCGGGCGGCCCCGACACCGGCTGCCCGCGACTGGCCTGAATCAAGCTGTCACGAAGCCGGTTCCGCCAGCTGGCGATATGCGCCATCAGCAGCGCCGCCGTCCATCCGCGCGGAAAATCCTGCTCGCTGCCGGCCTGGGCAACGAACTGCCGCTCGGTTTCCCGTTCTGCCTCGAGCAGGCGAAGAACCTCCTTCATGCGGAACGCAGGAAGGTAAGCTCGGCGTCAGTGAAGGCGGCCATCCCTTCCCCATATTCTGCAGGCTCGGCCGAGCCACGCGTCAGCTCGCTCGAGCTTTTCTTCGACCTGGTATTCGTCTTCACGATCACCCAGCTGACCAGCTTGCTGCTCCGCGATCCGTCGCTTGGCGGCTTGCTCCAAATGGTGCTCCTCTTCGGCAACGTCTGGTGGATGTACGGCGGCTACGCCTGGCTCACGAACGCGGTTCCACCTCGCGGGCTGGTGGTCCGGCTGTTGCTGCTGGTCGGCATGGGCGGATTCCTGTTGATCGCGCTGTCCATCCCGACGGCCTTCGGCATCGGCGGGGTGGCGTTTGGCATTGGTTACGTTGTCGTCACCCTCGTGCACACGGGGCTCTTTTGGCGCGGCTCACGGCAAAGCATCGCGTCGGCCATTGGGCGTCTGGGGCCGTACAACCTGATCACTGCTGCGCTCCTCCTGGTTGCCGGCTTCACCGGAGGCGGCCTTCGGGTCCTCCTCTTTGCCCTGGGCTTCATCCTGCACTGGATCACCCCGTTCCTTATCCACCAGTCGTCATTCAGGATTCGTGCCGGTCACTTCGTCGAGCGTCATGGCTTGATTCTGCTGATCGCGCTGGGTGAATCGGTGGTCGCAGTCGGGATCGGGCTTGGGCCGATCGAGCTGCCCGCCGGCCGCATCGTGGCCGCGCTGCTTGGCCTGGCCCTGACCGCCGCGCTCTGGTGGCTCTACTTCAACGGCGATGAGGTGCACGCTGAAGCCGCGCTCGACGTTGCGCCTGCGCAGCGCAAACCCTGGCTCGCCCTCAACGCCTTTGGCTACGCCTTCATTCCGATCCTGGGCGGCATCGTCCTCGTTGCCGCCGGCCTCAAGCTCGCCGTCGTGCTCTACAACGAGCCGTCGACGGTTCCGGCCGCCATGTTCCTCGCCGGCGGGGTCGCCATTTACCTGGCCGGCATGGCCATTTTCCGCTGGCTCGTGCAGGTCCGGCTGGTGACCGTCAGGCTGCTGATGGCGGCACTAGCGATGGCGACGATCGTCCTTGGGCTGCGCGTCTCGGCCACGGTCCAGCTGGCCGCCCTCGTCCTGGTCCTCATCGGAGGCAACGTCGCCG
>VBGO01000273.1 GCA_005882525.1 Chloroflexota bacterium | reverse complement strand
ACCTGCTGCGCCAGGCAACCGCCAGCCTCGATCTCACCGACGCGCGGGACCGCCGCCGCGGCGCGGAATTGGTGATCCCGGTGCTGGCCAAGATCCCGGAGGCGTCCGTGCTGGAAATTTATGCCCAGCAGGCCGCAGGATGGCTACGCATTGAGCCAGCTGCCCTGCTTCGCGACGTCCAAGCGTTGAAATCCGGAAAAGGCCCCCACCCCGGCCCTCCCCCGCGAGCGGTGGAGGGAGATTTCCGCGGGCGCGAACCGGCTGGGCAGGCAAATAATGGCGCCAGCAAGGCGACCAAGGATGAGGGCTATCTCCTGGGACTCTTGATCGAGCGGCCCGACCTGCTCCCGGAAGTCGCCGGCGAGCTGCAGGCGGTCAACTTTTCGGCCCCGGCCTACGAGCGGGTTTTCGCTAGGCTGCAACAGATGGTTGCTAGCGAGGCAACGGTTCGGCCAACTGACCGGCTGTCCGAGTTCGCGCCGGACGAGCAGGGGCTGATTTCCGCCGTCGCCATGGCCAAGTACCCCGAGCTGGACAGTGGTTCCGAAGCCGCCCTGCGGCAGAGCCTGGACCAATGCATCCAAACACTTAAAATAAACGCCGCCCAACGACGGTTGAAAGCCTTAGTGGCTGAGATGCGTGCCGCGCGTGCATCGGGGGACGAGTCTCGGCTGGTAACGCTGATGCAGGAGAATGACCGCTTGGCCCACCAACTCGACGCACTCAAAGATATGAGACATGGCCAAGGCTAACCTTAAAGACGCGCCGGCGCCCAAGAAGGTCACGCCGGCCGGGAAGCTGAAGCGCTCCGAAGACCCGATGGTCCTGGCCGCCGAGGCCCTGATCGTCAAGGGGAAGGAACAGGGATTCTTAAGCCCCGACGACATCCTTGCCGGCTTCCCCGACGTTGAACTCGATCCCGACCAGCTGTTCCGGATCTTCAACGTGTTCCGGGACATGGGGGTCGAGGTCTCGGACGGCGAGAAGGACTTCGAAGAAGTCGTCGAGATCGACGATGACCTGATTGCCACGATCGAAGCGATGGACTCGGTCTCGTTGGACGACCCGGTCCGAATGTACCTCAAGGAGATCGGGCGGGTCGCGCTGCTCAAGGCGGAGCAGGAGGTGACGCTGGCCAAGGCGATCGAGGCCGGCGACGACGACGCCAAGCACAAGCTGACCGAGGCGAACCTCCGGCTGGTGGTCTCGATCGCGAAGAAGTACATCGGGCGCGGCATGTCGTTCCTCGACCTGATCCAGGAAGGCAACATGGGCTTAATCCGGGCCGTCGAGAAGTTCGACTACCACAAGGGCTACAAGTTCTCTACCTATGCCACCTGGTGGATCCGCCAGGCGATCACCCGCGCGATCGCCGACCAGGCGCGCACCATCCGGATCCCGGTGCACATGGTGGAGACGATCAACAAGCTGGTCCGGGTGTCGCGGCGCCTGCTGCAGGAACTCGGACGCGAGCCCACCGACCAGGAGATCGGCGACGAGATGGGGATCAGCGCCGAGAAGGTGCGGGAGATCGTGAAGGTCTCGCAGGACCCGGTGTCGCTGGAGACCCCGATCGGGGAAGAGGAAGACTCGCACCTGGGCGACTTCGTGGAAGACAAGGATGCGACCTCGCCCTCAGATGCCGCCTCGCTGACGATGCTCCGGACGGAGGTGGAAGACATCCTCGACACCCTGACGCCACGCGAGCGGCGTGTGCTGCAACTGCGGTTTGGCTTGATCGACGGGCACCAGCGGACGCTGGAGGAAGTGGGGAAGCGCTTCGGCGTGACCCGCGAGCGGATTCGCCAGATCGAGGCGAAGGCGCTGCGCAAGCTGCGGCACCCGAGCCGCAGCAAGAAGCTGAAAGACTACCTGGAGTAACGCCCCCACCCCGACGCTCCCCCGATGGGTAGTTGGAGGCCTGGCGGTCCCAAAAAAAACCGCTGCTGTATAATGCGCTGTATATGGCAGCGGCGCGGCGGACTCAAATCTACCTTACGGCCGAGCAGCGCAAGCGGCTCGATGAGCGGCGCCACCGCGATCGACGTAGCCTCGCGCAACTGATTCGCGAAGCGTTAGACGCCTACCTGGCGGATTCGCCAGTTGATCCTGCCTCCGCGCTGAACTCGACCTTTGGGGCGCTTCCCAAGCTCGAGGTGCCGAGCCGCGACGAGTGGGACCGTGCCTGATCTACTGGTCGACACCGACGTCTTCGTCGATCATCTGCGCGGTGCGCGCAGGCTGCAACCGGGCCGGGATCGGATCCATTATTCGGTCGTTACTCGCTGCGAATTGTTCGCAGGCCGGGAGATAGAAGAGGAGACGGTCCGCAGCCTCCTAAAGGCATTCGAGGAATTACCAGTCGATCGTCCGGTCGCGGAGCGCGCCGGCCGCCTCCGCCGTGCCGGCGGCCTGCGGATGCCCGACGCGCTTATTGCGGCCACCGCCCTAGAGCATCAATTCGCACTCGTTACGAGGAACACGCGAGACTTCAAGGACACCCGAGGTCTGAAGCTAAAGCATCCTGGTTGACGAACGAGTCCCCAGCTTGACCTCCACTGTGAGAGGGGAGGGGAAATGCCCTGCTGGCCCG
>VBGO01000272.1 GCA_005882525.1 Chloroflexota bacterium | reverse complement strand
ATCTTCAACAGCGAGGGTGATGAGTGGCGCGGCTCGGCGCGAAGCGTCGAGGGCTTTCACCTGGTGGAGTGCCTGCAGCACTGCGCCCCGCTCCTGCATCGATTTGGCGGACACGCGATGGCAGCCGGGCTGACGGTTCTCAACCATCGCTTCGCGGAGCTGAAGGAATGCCTCGAGCACTACACGGCGGCGCGCTTGAACGGCGACGACTTCTCACGGCCGATCACGATCGAGGCGACCGCAGGCTTCGCCGACCTGAAGCCGAGCCTGCACCAGGAAATCCAGTCGCTCGCGCCGTTTGGCGTCGGTAATCGAGAGCCACTGCTCCTCAGTAAGGAGGTCGAGGTGGTGCGAACCGAAACGTTCGGCTCAGATCGCCGCCATCTGCGGGTACAGTTGCGCGACCGGACGGCGACCGCGGAAGCGATCGCGTTCGACAAGGCGGCGGCTGCGCCGCATCTGCCTAGCGGCCGCCGGATCGACGTCGTCTATTCGCTGCAGTGCGAGCGCTGGGACGGCCTCGACCGGGTCCGGTTGCACCTCCGCGATCTCCGTCCTGCGGTGCAGCCCGCGCTCGTCCCCGCCGGCGTGTAAATCCTGAGCGGATGCCTTTACTCTGGCGCAAGCGCTGTGCTACGGTAGCCGTCAGGCAGGTGCTTTGGGGAAGAGGCACCTTGTTGAGCAAGCAGTAGCGAGGCAAGGATGCTGGACGAGGTTCGCACTCCAAGGCTGGTCATCGCCGGTACCGCGAGTAACGTTGGTAAGACGATTCTCACGGCCGGCCTGATTGCGGCCTTCAAAGTCCGCGGGCTCACGGTGCAATCCTTCAAAGTCGGTCCCGACTACATCGATGCCGCCTACCTGGCGCATGTGAGCGGGCGGCCCTGCCGCAACCTCGATTCCTGGATGCTGGGGGAGGGCGCGTTGCGCCAGGTGCTCGCTCAGGGTGTGCTCGGCGCGGACCTGGCGTTGGTCGAGGGCATGCTTGGGCTCTTCGACGGCCGCGGCGGCAGCACCGACGGCAGCACCGCGGACGTTGCCCGCATCATCAAGGCGCCCGTCGTGCTGGTGATCGATGTCGGCGACATGACCGAGAGCGCCGCGGCGGTGGCGCTGGGTTTCAAAAGCTATACGGAGTCGCCCAAGATTGCCGGCGTGCTGCTCAACAACGTTCGCTCGGATGCCCATCGGCGCCGCGCCGAGGATGCCATCTGGGGCATGGCCAAGCTGCCGGTGCTGGGCGCCCTGCGGGCGATGCCGCAGCTCGACATTCCGCAGCGGGAGCGCGGCCTGCTACCGGTAACCGAGAACAAGGAATGGGATCGGATGATCGGCGTGCTGTCCGAGACGATCGACCGCGATGTCGATCTCGACCTTCTACTGCGGATCGCGAACAAGGCGGAACTGGTACCGCTTGTGCCGAAGAAACTGTTCCAGGGGAAACCGGACGCGGGCCGGACGGTGCGCCTGGCGGTAGCCTACGACGACGCCTTCAATTTCTACTACCCGGAAAACCTGGAACTGCTCGAAGAGCACGGTGCCCAGATTGTCCCGTTCAGTCCGCTGGAGGACGAGCATCTGCCGCAAGACGCCGCCGGCGTGTACCTTGGCGGCGGCTTTCCCGAGATGTTCGTCGAGCCGCTGGCGAAAAATCATGCGATGGCGGAGTCGATCCAGCGGGCATCCCGGAGCGGGGTGCCGATCTATGCCGAGTGCGGGGGATTGATGTATCTGGGGCGATCGCTGCGGACCGACGCTGGGACCACCCATCGCATGGCCGGGGTGATCCCGGTCGATGTCGAGATGGACGGTCAGATCCATCGCTTTGGATACCGTCAGCTCCTCACCCTCGAGGACAGCATCCTGTCACCCCGTGGCCAGTTCTATCGGGGGCACGAGTTCCACTGGAGCCGGATCACCGGACACAACGGCGGCCTGAAGCCCGCTTACCAGATGCAGAACGCCGAGGGGGACGTGATCGGTTACGAGGGTTTCGTGGCGCCCAACCTGCTGGCCAGCTACGTGCACCTGCACTTCGGACAGAATCCGCTGTTGGTCGACAAGTTCGTGCAGCACTGCCGCGAGCACACCGCCATCCGCACGCCTTCCTGATCCTCGTTTTAGGCTGGTCGGTTTCGGGCATCACTGAGATAACCGAATGGCAACGCCTCAGTACAAGGACTATTACCAGACGATCGGGGTCGCCCGCACTGCGACCGAGAAGGAGATCAAATCGGCATACCGCCGGCTGGCCCGGCAATATCACCCGGACGTCAACAAGGATTCCAAGGCCACCGAACGCTTCAAGCTGATCAACGAAGCCTACGAGGTGCTCAGCGACCCGAAGAAGCGCGCGAAGTATGACCAGCTCGGTGCGGACTGGGAGCGAATCGAACGCGAGCAGGAGTTCGCTCGGCAGTACCGGTCGCAGCCCGGCCAGGGTGCCGGCGAGGCGGCCGGTTTCGGCGATTTCAGCGACTTCTTCAACACCTACTTCGCCGGTGAGGGTGGCGGGTTTTCCGGCTTCGGCTTCGAGGGGACGCGCGGGCGAACCGCGACTCGCCCGCGGGGCGAAGATATCGAGCACCCGATCGAGGTCACCCTGGAGGAGGCGGCCCGAGGCGGCGAGCGAACCATCCAGACCGAGGTGCCGGAGACCTGTCCCACCTGCGGCGGCTCGGGGTTCGTCGGCGAGCGACGCAAGGTAGGCAGTCGCACGGTGATGGAGAGCGTGACCTGTGCGACCTGCGGCGGCGCCGGCGTGCGGGCGACCCGGCGCCAGATCCAGGTCAAAATCCCGGCCGGTGTGACCGAAGGCGCGCGCATCCGGGTCAGGGGGGAGGGGCAGCGGGGCGCCGAAGCCGGCGACCTGTATCTGCGGGTTCATCTCTTGCCCCATCCGCGATTCGCGGCCAAGGGCCGCGACCTGTACACGCCGCTGCCGGTGCTCGACGACCAGGCCGTGCTGGGCGACGAGGTCACCATCCAATCGCTCACCGGCGGCCAGCTCCAGCTGCGGATCCCGCCGGCAAGCCAGGCAGGGAAAGTCTTCCGGCTGAAAGGGAAGGGCCTCCCGGCGCTGAAAGACGGATTGCCGGGCGACCTTTACGCCACCCTGGAAATTCGCATTCCGGAGCCGATCACGCCGCCGCTACGCGACCTGTACGAAGGCATCCGCAAAGAGCGGGCGAGCTAGGGTCAGCGGCGGAAGAAGAGATTCAACAGCAGCGTCAGCACCAGGCTCAGCAGCAAGCAGGTAACGATCGGAAAGTAGAAGTGCACGTTGCCGCGGTCGATCGAGATGTCACCGGGCAATTTGCCGAGGTACGGGATCCTCAGTCCGAGGGCCAGAAACAGGCCGACCACCAGGATGAAGCCGCCCACGATGATGAGCAACCGGCCAATTTCGGGCACGAACTCATCGTACCCGCGGCGCGTTACGAGGAGCGAGCGCCCGGGTCTTAAACCCTTAGAAGCCGATCCAGCCGATCGCCTGCTCGATCTGCGCCTGCTGCAGGCCGGCGATCGCGACGCCGTCGATCACCGTCAGGGGAATGTCTTTAACCTCGATGTCGAGCGTCCGGAGGTCGCGGCCGTCGAGCTTTCCGTCGGCGCAAACGTGCTCCTGGAACGTGACGCCGCGGTCCTCCAGGATTTCCTTGATCCGGCGGCTGCTCTCGCAGTTTGGCCGGGTATAGACGATGACTTCCATGTCGCCCTTGCCTCCCGAATGTGCCCCCGCTCGTCCGGGGTGACACATGACTTGATATCGCGCCTGTAAAAAGGCTATACCCAGACTATCAACGGACTTGTTATTTGTCCAATTCATTTATCCGATGAGTTCGATCAAATCTGTTGATATCATCCCCGAAAAAATGAGCGTTTGACAGCTCCGTCGATGCCCCGTAGACTTACCGGGATCTTCGTCCTTTAACCCGGTCCAGCGAGACCGAAAGGAGAATCCGGTGCGTGACACCCTGACCGCTGCGCCTGCGCGGACGCAGCTTCCCCTCCGACACCTGACCGGCCCGCACGCCCTCGACCGCGCCTTGATCGAGCACCTGCTCGAGCGAGCCGCCGGCTTCGAGCAGGCCCCCGAGTCCGGTGCCGGCCGGCTGCAGGGGCGGCTGCTGGCGACCATCTTCTACGAGCCGAGCACCAGGACCCGGTTCTCCTTCGAGTCCGCGATGCACCGGCTGGGTGGGCAGGTGCTGAGCGCGGAGAACGCCACCCGGGACTCGTCGGCGGCCAAGGGTGAATCCCTGGAGGACGCCATCCGTGTGATCAGCGGCTATGCCGACGGAATCGTGCTCCGGCACCCCGAGCTTGGCGCCGCCGAGCGGGCCGCGCAGGCGGCCGACGTGCCGGTGATCAGCGCCGGAGATGGTCCGGGGCACCATCCCACCCAGGCGTTGCTCGATCTGTTCACGATCAAGAAGGAG
>VBGO01000271.1 GCA_005882525.1 Chloroflexota bacterium | reverse complement strand
GCTGATGTGCTGCGCCGGTTGGCGGAGCACGCCATCCTGATGCATCCGTTGCCCCGGGTGGGGGAAATCGAACCGGTGGTCGACGCCGATCCGAGAGCCGCATATTTCCGTCAGGCACGCAACGGACTCTGGGTCCGCATGGCTGTGCTCGACTGGGCCATGGCGCGCTGATGTTGCAGACGCCACCCGCCAAGGCCGTCATCCTGGATGCCGACGGCATGCGTCGCGCCTGGCGCCGCATCGCCCATGAGATCATCGAGCG
>VBGO01000297.1 GCA_005882525.1 Chloroflexota bacterium | reverse complement strand
CTCAGCACGGTCGGCGGCACGAAGTACCCCGGCCGGCTGGGCGCCTTGCCGCCGGTCAGGACGCGGGCGCCGTGACCGGCCGCCTCGTCGACCAGGCCGAGCATTTTCTGGCGCGCGGGATCGTTGATTACCGGTCCGACCTTGACGTTCGCGTCGAGCCCCGATCCAACCGGTAACGCGCCCATCGCCTTCGCCAGCATGTCGGCGAACTTCTCCGCCACCCTGGCGTCGACGTAGAAGCGGTTCGCGGCGATGCAGGACTGGCCGGTGTTGCGCATCTTGGCGACCATGGCGCCCTCCAGCGCCGCGTCCAGGTCGGCGTCGTCCAGGACGATGAACGGCGCGTTGCCGCCCAACTCCATCGAGCAGCTGATCACGTTCTCCGCTGCCTGCGCCAGCAGGATGCGGCCGACCTCGGTCGAGCCGGTGAAGGACAGCTTGCGAACCCGCGGGTCCTTGAGCATCGCCTTGACCACTTCCGATGAGCGCTTCGACGGGATGACATTGACGACGCCCTTTGGCACGCCCGCCTGCTCCAGCAGATCGGCGATCGCCAGGGCGGAGAGCGGCGTTTCCGAAGCCGGCTTGAGGATCACGGTGCAGCCGGCCGCCAGCGCCGGCCCGATCTTGCGGGTCGCCATCGCGGCGGGGAAGTTCCAGGGCGTGACCAGCAGCGAGACCCCGATCGGCTGGTGCTCGACCATGATGCGGTTGGCGCCGCTCGGCGCGATCGACACGGAGCCGATATTGCGCACCGCCTCCTCGGAAAACCAGCGAAAGAACTCGGCCGCGTAAACGACTTCACCGCGCGCCTCGTTGAGCGGCTTGCCGTTCTCGCGCACCATCAACTCGGCGAGCTTGTCGCGGTCGCGGATCATCAGCTCGAAGGCCTTGCGCAGGATCTCGGCGCGCTCCCGCGGTGGCCGCGCGGCCCAGCCACGGAACGCCTGGTGGGCGGCGGCGACGGCTTCGAGCGCATCCTGCACCGACGCGCTCGCCACCGTCGAGATCGCCTCGCCGGTCGCCGGGTCCGTCACCTCGATCCGCTGGCCGTCCGAAGCGGGGTGCCAGGTCCCGTCGATGTAGAGGTCGGTGTGACGAACGGAGATCAGCTCACTGACGGGAGTCATCGCATCGATTTTCTCACGGTCTCGACGATCCGGTCGACGGAGGGCATGGCCGCGTCCTCCAACACGTCGGCTGCCGGCAGCGGCACGTGCGGAGTCGTGATCCGGACGATCGGGCCGTCCAGGTCATCGAAACACTCGTCGGCCGCGATCGAGGCGATCTCGGCGCCCCAGCCGCAGAGGCGTGGGTTCTCCTCGACGGTGAAGAGCCGGCCGGTCTTGACGATTTCCCCAAGGATCGTCCTGGTATCGAGCGGCACCAGGCTGCGGACGTCGACCACGGTCGCGTCGATGCCCATCGCCGCGAGTTGCTCCGCCGCCTGCATCGCCTTCGGGACCATCGCCGCCAGCGCGACGATGGTGCAGTGCTTGCCATTCCGAAGGACCCTGGCGGTGCCAAGCCGGTCGAGGTGCTCGCCGTCGGGCACCTCGCCCTTGATGCCATAGAGCGATTTCTGCTCGAAGAACAGGACCGGGTCGGGGTCGCGGATGGCCGCCGCCAGCAGACCTTTGGCGTCGGCCGGGGACGAGGGAGCCACCACTTTAAGGCCGGGGACGGCCATCCCCCAGTTCTCCAGGCTCTGCGAGTGCTGGGCGCCGAAGCGGGTGCCGCCGCCATTGGCGGTGCGAATCACGAGCGGTAGCGAAACCTGGCCATCGGTCATATAGCGCGTCTTGGCGACCTGGTTGGCGACCATGTCCCAACAGGTCGCGAGAAAGTCCGAGAACATGATCTCCGCAATCGGCCGGAGTCCGGTCATCGCCGCCCCCATGGCCGCGCCGATGATCGCCTGCTCGGAGATCGGCGTATCGCGGACGCGCTCCGGTCCAAAGCGCTCGAAGAGGCCGACCGTCGCCTTGAACACACCGCCGGCCGCGCCGATGTCTTCGCCGATGAAATATACCGTCTCATCGCGGGCCATCTCCTGCGCAATGCCGGCGGCGACCGCCTCTCGGTAGCTCAGTTCCGCCATGCGGCGCCTCCATCGCTCCAGACCTGGCGCTCGATCTCGTCGATCCGTGCGGGCGCGCCCTGGCGCGCCTCTTCCGTCGCCGCATCGACCTTCTGCTGGGCGCGCGTTTCGATCTCGCTGACCTCCGGCTCGGCGACGCCGGTGGCAAGGAGTCGCTCGCGATAGCGTTTGACCGGGTCGCGGCTCAGCCACTCCCGGACCTCCGCGTCCGGCCGGTACTTCGCCGGGTCCGCGCGGGAGTGACCGCCGTGGCGATAGGTGAGCGCCTCGACCAGTGATGGGCCGCCGCCCTCGCGGGCTTTCCCGATCGTCTGCCGGGCCGTCTCGTATATCACGTCGGCGTCGTTGCCGTCGACAAGAATGGATTCCAAACCATAGGCCGAGGCCCGGTCGGCGGCGGGATGCTCGACCGCCGTGACCGACCGAATCGGCGTGTACTCCATGTACTGGTTGTTTTCGCAGACGAAGACCACCGGCAGCTTCCAGATGACGGACAGGTTGAGTGCCTCGTGGAACGCCCCGATGTTGGTGGTGCCGTCGCCAAAGAAACAGACGGCGACCTGCCCGGACTTGCGAGCCTGCGCCGACCAGGCGGCGCCGGCGGCGATCGGCAGGTGCGCGCCGACGATCGCATAGGAACCCATGGCGCCGTGCTTGACGTCGGTCAGGTGCATCGAGCCGCCCTTGCCGTGGAGCATGCCGTTGCCCCGGCCGAGCAACTCGGCCATCCCGGCCGCCATCGAGGCGCCGCGGGCAAGCGTATGACCGTGGCCGCGATAGGTGCAGAACGTATAGTCGTCCGGCCGCATCGCCACGGCATACCCGGCGGAGATCGCCTCCTGGCCGAGCGCGAGGTGGCTCGTACCGCGCACCAGGTTCTCGAGGAACAGCTCGTAGGCGCGCTGCTCGAAATCGCGTAGCTCGACCATCAACTGATAGAGCCGCAGCCGCGTCGGACGATCGACGTCAGCCGCCGCCGGATTTTCGACCTGCGTACTCAATAGGCGTTCGCGATGACGAGTTCCTCGGCGGGAAAGAGGGTAATCACCTCGTGTCCCGTCGCCGTCACCACCACCTCCTCCTCGATCCGGGCTGCCGAATGGCCATCCGACGCCGGGCAGTACGTCTCCAGTGCGAAGACCATCCCCTCCTGCAGCTCGACCGGATGATCGAGGGAGTTGAGCCGGCTGATGATGGGGCGCTCGTGCAGGCCAAGCCCCAGGCCATGCCCGAACTGCAAGCCAAAGGCCTCCATCTCGTTGTCGAAACCGAAATCCTGC
>VBGO01000280.1 GCA_005882525.1 Chloroflexota bacterium | reverse complement strand
CCAAGACGATCGCGGCGGCCACCGACCGTGCGCTCGTCTGCCTCGCGGCGGAAGAGGCGGGAGGTGCGGCCCGCTGCCTCGAGATGAGCGTCGCTTATGCCAAGCAGCGGGAGCAGTTCGGCCGCCCAATCGGCTCGTTCCAGGCGATCGCGCACCGCTGCGTCGAGATGCTACAGCGGGTCGAGTTCGCCCGAGCGGCGGCGCGGTACGCGGCCTCGTGCCTGGACGAGGAGACCGGCGAGTTTCCAATTGCCGCCCGCGTCGCCGCCGCCTACTGCGGCCAGGCCTACCGGTGGGTCGCGGGCGAGAGCATCCAGGTCCACGGCGGCATCGGTTTCACGTGGGAGCACGACGCGCATCTCCATTACCGCCGCGCCTGGGCAGACGAGGCGCTGCTCGGTACCACCGATCAGCACTACATGGCGATCGCCGACCGGCTCGGACTCTAAGCAGAGGGAAAAGAGAAATGGTCAGTCAGCTGAAAGATTCAGGCGCCGATTTCCGGTACACGGAGGAACAGGCCGCACGCTTCAGAAAGCACGGTTGGTGGGGCGACGAGATCCTCCTCGACCACCTGGACCGGTGGGCGACCGAGACGCCGGGCTTCGAGCTTGCGACCGACGGCACCGGCCGCCTCACCTACGGTGAAGCCCGCGGCCAGGCCTACCGGCTTGACCTCTCTCCGCCGCCTGGGCGTGCAGCGTGGTGACCGCGTCCTGGTCCAGCTCCCCAACTGGAACGAGTTCATCGTCATCTACCTGGCGGCGATCCGTGCCGGCGCGGTGCTGGTGCCGATCATGCCCATCTACCGCCACGACGAGATCGGCTACATCCTCGAGCGGTCGCAGGCGAGAGTCGCGTTCACGGCCGGCGAGTTCCGCAAGTTCGACCACCTGCAGATGTTCCGAGAGCTGCGCGCCAAGAGCCCGGAGCTGAGAGAGCTGGTGGTGGTGAGGGGCGAGGCGGGCGCCAACGAGCAATCGATCGAGCGGCTCACCGAGCCCAATCGTCGCGCCGACGACTTCGACGAACCGGCGATCGGCCCGCGGCCCACCGCCGACGACGGCCACGTCCTCATCTTCACGTCGGGCACGGAGGCCCGGCCAAAGGGCTGCTTCCATACGTGGAACACGATCGGCTTCAGCGTGCGCGGCCTCGCGAAAGCTTTCGAGCTGGACCGCGGCTGCGTCACGTTCGCGCCCTCGCCAGTGAGCCACGGCACGGGCCTGGCGATGGGAGTCGCCGTGCCCATTCTCACGGGCGGCTCGATCCACCTCCAGGACGTGTGGCAGCCGAAGGAGGGCCTGGCCCGCATCCGCGAGCACCGCTGCACACATGCCGCGACCGCGACGCCATTCGTGCGCATGGCCCTCGACGCGTTCGATCCCGCCGTGGACGATGTCTCGTCGATGCGGATGTGGATCTGCGCGGGGGCGCCGATCCCAGCGGATCTCGCCACCGAGGTCGCAAAGGTGTTCAAGGGCTGCCGCCTGCTGCCGCTGTACGGTGCGTCCGAGATCTTCGCCGCGACCGCGTGCTGGGCCAGTGATCCACCCGAGTACGCCGTCACCTCGGACGGCCGCCCCGCCCTCGAGGGCGTCGAAATCAAGGTGGCCGACGAGGAGGTGCTCTACCGCGGCCCCGGCGCGATGCTCGGCTACTGGCGCGACTCGGAGCGCACGGCCATCGCGATCGACAAGGACGGCTGGTACCACACCGGAGACCGCGGCGAGGTCAATGCGGAAGGGTTGCTGCGCCTAAAGGGCCGGATCAAGGACGTGATCATCCGCGGCGGCACCAACATCAGCGCCACCGAGGTCGAGGAGCATCTGCTCACGCATCCGAAAGTAAAGGCGGTCGCGGTCGTCGCCATGCCGGACCGGCTGATGGGGGAGAAGGCCTGCGCTTTCGTAGTCCCGGACGGCGATGAAGCCCCGACGCTGGCAGAACTCGGCGACTATTTGAAGAACACTCGGCGCATCGCCGTCCACAAGATCCCCGAGCGCGTCGAGATTGTGAAGGAGCTGCCGATGACGCCGACTGGCAAGATCCAGAAGTTCGCCCTGCGCGACCAAGCGCGCCGCATGGTGGAGATCGCGACAAGTTGAGGCTGCGCACGCGTACGCGGCCGGGCGAGTTCGATCCCCTCGACTGGGTGCTCGAGCACTGGCAGGCGCAGGACCGTCCCGACGCCGAGCACTTCCTCGCCGTCTCGGCGCTGTTCCGAACCCATCAGGCGGTGACCGCACGCCAGGACGAACTGCTGAAGCAATTCGACCTCACGCGCACCGGATACCTGTTGATGGTCACGCTCTTTCTGTCCAAGGATCAGTCGCGACCGCTCGGTCAGCTCAGCAAGCAGCTGATGGTGCATCCCACGACGATCACGCTGGTGGTGGACCAGCTGGAGGAGCGGCGCATCCTGGCCCGGAATGCGCACCCGACCGACCGCAGGACCACTGTGGTGAAGCTGACGAAGGCCGGACGCGACCTCGCCGACAAGGTCACCGCTGCGATGGCCAAGGTCAACTTCGGCATCCCCATCCCCCAGGACATGGCCGTAGAGCTGGTCGAGCTGCTGCGCAACGTGCGGCGCGAGATCGGCGATATTCCCCCGGTCGCGGCGGACTGAACGGTGGAGCGGCTCAGCGTTGCGGTCGACGGCTCGGGCGTGGCCGACGTCGTCCTCGACCGGCCGCCGGCGAATGCGATCGACCAGCAGACGCTGGTCGAGCTGAAGCAGGTGGCCGAAGAGCTGTCCGTCAACTCGTCGGTGCGCGTCGTACTGCTTCGTAGCGCGCTCGACCGCTTCTTCGCGGCAGGCTTCGACCTCGCCTACCTCGGCCAGAGGTGGGACGAGATGCTGCTCATGATCCGCGCGTTCCACGCGGCGACCAACGCATGGGCGCAGATTCCCTCGCCGACGATCGCGGTCGTCGGTGGCCATGCGCTGGGCGGCGGCTGCGAGCTGGCACTGGCCTGTGACTTCCGCGTCATGGCCCGCGGCGGGGCAACCATCGGCTTGCCTGAGGTGAGGCTGGGCCTGTTGCCCTCTGGCGGCGGGACGACACGCCTGCCGCGATTGATCGGCAGGGCTGCCGCGCTCGACCTCCTCTTGAGAGGCAGGCAAGTCGAGGCCGGCGAAGCCGAACACATCGGCCTGGTCAACAGGGCCGTGGAAGCAGCCGAGCTCGATCGCTGTGCCCACGAGCTGGCGGCCGAACTGCTTGCGCTGCCGCCACTGGCCGTCCGGGAGATCAAGCGATGCGTCGATCTCGGCCTAGACGGATCGCTATCCGCAGGACTCGCCCTTGAGGAGCGTGGCAATCTCGCCCTCGCACAAACCGCCGATGCCCGCGAGGGCGTTGCCGCTTTCACCGAACACCGGCCGCCTCGTTTCGTTGGTGCCTGACCCAAAAACACGGAGGTTCATCAGATGTCGAGCGCAAAATCAATCGAGCTTCGCGGCCGCCGCGGCCGCATCGTGGTTCACCGCTGGTCAGCGAACGAGCCGAAGTTTGTGACTCTGATCGCCCATGGAATCGGCGAGCACGCCGGCAGGTACGCGCATGTCGCCGCGCGCCTCGTCGCCGAGGGTGCGACGGTCTACGCGCCGGACTTTCAAGGCCACGGTCTGTCCGAGGGCGAGCGGGCACGCTTCGAAACAATCGACGACCTGGTCGACGAGCTGGCTTCGGTATATGAGGCAGCACGCAAAGCACACCCCGAGCTGCCCGTCGTGCTGGTCGGCCACTCACTCGGCGGCCTGACCTCGACTCGCTTCGTTCAGCGTGGGCGGGAACCCGCAGTTCGAAGCTCTGCTCACCATGGACCCCCTGCCGGACGTCCCGATCGATCCCAGGATCCTGTCGCGCGATCCCGCGGTGGGAGAGGCCTATGCGGCCGATGCACTCATCTACCACGGACCCCTACACCGCGGAACGCTGGAGGCGATCTTCGCGGGCGCGCGCAAGGTCCAGGAAGGCCCGAATTTCGGCGACCTGCCCACCCTGTGGATCCACGGCGAGGGAGACGTCCTGGCGCCGCTTGACGTAAGCACGACCGCGATGAACCGCATCCGCGGCACCAGGATCGAAGAGCACGTCTATCCGGGCGCGCAGCACGAGGTGCTCAATGAGATCAACAAAGACGAGGTGCTGAACGACGTGGTCGGCTTTCTACGCGGAGCGTTGCGAGCTCAAAGGCAGGCGTCGACGCCCTAGCGAAAGTGCCGCTCGGTGACCGCCGGCCCGGAATCATCCTGCCCGGTGGCGTCGACATGGCGCTGGCGCAACGCCTCGCGCAGGAGGCCGAGGCTGCTGGCGCGGAGGCAGTCTGGATCCCGGATGTTCGCCGGGAGCCGTACCTGCTCAGTGCGGCGGCGCTTTCGTCCACTGCGAAGATCGATGTCGGCACAAACGTCGCCGTCGCCTTCGCCCGCTCGCCGGCGCTGACAGCACAGGCTGCCTGGGATCTGAACCACTGGAGTGGGGGCCGCTTCATCCTCGGCCTCGGCAGCCAGGTGAAAGGAACGCTGGAGCGCCGTTTCGGTGTGTCGGCCGCACATCCCGGGCCGATGCTGCGCGACTACGTCAGCGCGGTACGCGCCTGCTTTGCCGCCTACCGCGAAGGGCGCGGGAGCTACAGCGGCGAGCATTTCCAGATCACGCAGCCGGTCTTCATGCCGGGCGCCGACTCCAGTTGGCCTGAGCCGCCGATCTACATCGCAGGGGTCAATCCTGAGATGACCAGTATCGCCGGCGAATGTGCGGATGGCTTCGCTGCGCACATGTTCCTGACGGAGCGGTACCTCGAGGAGGTGATCGATCCAGCCCTCGCGGCTGGGGCTGCAAAAGCCGGACGCCCCAAGCCCGCCGTGCTGATCTCACTGCTCGTGGCGCCGAGCCGCGACATGCTGGCGCGACAGATGACCGCCTACGCGGTGCCGGGCTACCGACGCGTCCTC
>VBGO01000279.1 GCA_005882525.1 Chloroflexota bacterium | reverse complement strand
ACCCGATGGACATGCATCAGCGGATGGCGGCACTGCTGGAGCTGGTGCTCGACGAGATCGCTGAAATTCAGGGCGCGGCCCGCAAGAAGAAACGGGCGACGCGTCCCCGGTGGCCGATGATCGTGATGCGCACGCCGAAGGGCTGGACCGGCCCTAAGGAAGTGGATGGCTTGCCGGTCGAGGGCACCTGGCGGTCGCACCAGGTCCCGGTCGACAACGTCGCCAAGCCGGAGCACCTGCGGATCTTAAGCGAGTGGTTGCGCAGCTACCGCCCTGAGGAGCTGTTTGACGACAACGGTGCCCTGGTCGCCGAGCTGGCGGAGCTGCCACCGACGGGCCGGCGGCGAATGAGCGCCAATCCCCATGCCAACGGTGGCGAACTGACGCAGGAGTTGCGACTACCCGACTTCCGCGATTTCGCGAGCAAGGTCGAAAAACCCGGAACCACCTTTGATGAAGCGACCAAGATCCTGGGGCAGTTCCTCCGGGACGTCATCGCCCAGAACCCGCGGATCTTTCGGCTGATGGGGCCGGATGAAACCGCCTCGAACCGCCTCAGCGCGGTCTTCGACGTGACGAACCGGACCTGGCTGGCGGAAACCCTGCCTGTCGATGACCACCTTGCGCCCGACGGCCGGGTGATGGAGGTGCTCAGCGAGCACCTCTGTCAGGGCTGGCTCGAGGGCTACCTGCTGACCGGCCGGCACGGGCTTTTCACCTGCTATGAAGCCTTCATCCATATCGTCGACGCGATGTTCAACCAGCACGCGAAATGGCTCGAGGTCACCAACCGGATTCCGTGGCGGCGGCCGATCCCGTCGTTCAACTACTTGCTGACCTCGCATGTCTGGCGCCAGGACCATAACGGCTTCACCCACCAGGATCCCGGCTTCATCGACGTCGTCATGAACAAGAAGGCCGAGGTGGTGCGCGTCTACCTGGCCCCGGACACGAACTGTCTGCTCTCGATAGCCGACCATTGCCTGAAGAGCCGGCAGTACGTGAATGTGATCGTGGCCGGCAAGCAGCGATCGCTCAACTACCTGACGATGGATGAAGCGATCGTCCACTGCACCCGTGGAATCGGGATCTGGGATTGGGCCAGCAACGACACCGGCGAGCCGGACGTGGTGATGGCCTGCGCCGGCGATATCCCAACGCTCGAAACGCTGGCGGCCGTCGATCTCATCCGAAAGCACCTACCCGATCTCAAGGTGCGCGTTATCAACGTGGTCGACCTGATGAAACTTCAACCCGAGGCGGAGCATCCCCACGGTCTCTCCGACGCGGAGTTCGATGCCCTCTTCACCGCCGGCCGGCCGGTGATCTTCGCCTATCACGGCTATCCCTGGCTGATCCATCGCTTGACCTATCGGCGAACTAACCACAAGAACCTCCACGTCCGGGGCTACAAAGAGCAAGGGACGACGACGACGCCGTTCGACATGGTGATGCTCAACGACCTCGACCGGTTCCACCTGGTGATGGACGTGATCGACCGGGTCCCTGGGCTGGGTTCGCGCGCCGCGCACGTCCGCCAGCATATGGAAGACGAGCGGCTCCGGCACCGGCAGTACACGCGGGAGCATGGCGAGGACGTGCCGGACGTGCGCGACTGGACCTGGCCCTACTGATCGGGCTCTAACGCGGTGCGCGTCCTCGTTCTCAATGCCGGCTCCAGTTCCCTGAAGGGCAGCATCGTCGACACGAGCAATCTCGACGCCGTGGCCAAGGATGAGATCTCGCTCGGGACGGATGCGACGAGGCAGAGCGGGATCGAAGGAACGGTCCGGTCGCTGCTGGCGAAGCTGGACGGCGGAGGGATTGAGGCGGTTGGGCACCGCGTGGTGCACGGGGGGACACGGTTTCGGTCGGCGGTCCAGGTCGATGCGCGGGTCGTGAAGGGTATCGAGGCTCTGGCTGATTTCGCGCCGCTGCACAACCGGGTTGCCGCCGCCACCATCCGCGCCGCCCGCTCGGCATTACCGAAGGTGCCGCAGGTGGCGGCCTTCGACACGGCCTTCCACGCCACGCTCAGCGAGGAGCAATTCCTCTATCCCGTGCCATGGGGCTGGCATCGCAAGTACGGCATCCGGCGCTTCGGCTTCCACGGGCTGTCGGTCGAGTGGTCGGCACGGCGGGCCGCGGAACTGCTGGAACGACCGGAGAATCGGCTCGCCCTGGTGGTCGCCCACCTCGGGAGCGGCTGCTCGGTGACGGCGGTTCTCCACGGACGGTCCGTCGCCACCTCCATGGGGCTCACGCCGATGGAGGGCCTGATGATGGGGACCCGCGCCGGCTCGATCGACCCCGGCATCCTTCTATATATGTTGCGCACGCGGCGGGCGGGGTGGCGGGAGCTCGAGACCGCGCTCGACCATCAGTCCGGGCTGGTCGGCGTCGCTGGCCGGGCCGCCGGGATGCGGGAGATCGAGAAGGCGGCCGCCGAGGGGAACACGCGCGCCCGGCTGGCCATCGACATGTTCGTCAGCCGGGCCGCGGCCGGCATCGCGGCGGCCGCCACCGCGCTGCCCCGCCTCGACTCCCTTGTCTTTACGGGGGGCATCGGTGAGCATTCTGCCTCGGTCCGGTCGGCGATTGTGGGGCGGCTCGCCCCCCTTGGCCTTCTCCCGATACCGGCGAGCGATGTGCGAAACGACGCGGCGCTCAACGCTCCTGCTAGCGCGGTCGCCATCCTGCGGGTTGAGGCGCGCGAAGATTTGGTGATCGCGCGGCAGACGGCCGAACTGCTTTCCTGACTGGCTCTCGTGCTACTGGGCGGCTGCGTCGACCGCTCGGGCGCGCATCGCCCGCTGCATACCGTCCTTGGCCTCGAGCAGGACCCGGCGCACCGGCCCGGGGACGTTCTCACGGGCCAGGTATTGGTCGGTCAGCTTGATCGTTTTGTCGTCGACGACGACGGCCGGGAACATCATCCGGGCAAAGGCGAGACCGATCTCGATGTCGCGTTCCTTCCAGACGTTGGCCAGCGCCTGGAAGTATCGGGCGGCGTAGGCCTCGAGCACCCGCCGTTGATCGAACCGGTGGAAGCCGCGCATCATCGATCGCATGGTGGCGAGCGGCAACGTCAGGTCCTCAATCAGCGAAGCCCAAACCTGCTCTTTGGCCTCGGCGGTCGGACGGGCGGCGCGGGCGGCCGCCGCATGGCGCTGTCCCTCGTCGGTCGGATCGCGCTTCAGCTCCGCATCGATCAGACCATCGTCCGCGCCGACGCCCGCCAGCGCGTTCACGATTGCCCAGCGCAGGTCGGTGTCGACCTTGAGGCCGGTGAAGACCTTGATGCCGTCCAGCAAGCCCCGCACCACCGAGAGATGCTCGGGCGAACGGGCGGCACTGATGAAGGCGTGCGCCCAGGCCAGCTGAAAATCGCTGCCGGCCGAGGAACCGTCGACCGTAGACGAAAATGGCCGACAACGCCTGGGCCAGGAGATCCGGGACGACGCCGATGTCGGTTTCGCCCTGGATGTTGTTGAGGATCAACGGGAGATACCGGCGGGCGGGGATTTCGGCGTCGCGGAGCATGTCCCAGAGAGCGGCCCAGGTGATGGCCCGCGCCAGCGGATCGGAAAGCTCGGCGAGGTGCTCGGTCGCCGTTGCCAGGGAGCGCTCGTCGAGCCGGATCTTCGCGTAGGTCAGGTCAAGGTCATTGACGAGCAACAGGTCGGCTTGGCGCTCGCCATCGAAATCCTTTACCGGCGTGCTCTCCTCGACGACGTCGAGCTCGACGCGACGGCGCAGCTGCATGTCACCCGATTTACGGTCGTAAAGACCGACCGCGAGACGGTGCGGCCGGATGGTCGGGAATTCAGGCGGTGCCTCCTGCTGGACGGCCAGGGAACCGATCGTCTCGCTCTGCGAGGTGGCGAGCGGCCGCAGCGTATTGAGGCCGGCCGTTTCCAGCCACAGCTTCGACCAGGCCTTCAGGTCGCGGCCGGATCCCGCTTCGATGTCGGAGAGGAAGTCGGCGAGGCTGGCGTTCGAATATTGCCGCTGCTTGAGGTACCGCTGAACGCCGCGGAGAAAGGTGTCCTGGCTGACGTAGGCAACCAGCTGGCGCAGGACGCACGCACCCTTGTTGTAGGTGATGGCGTCGAAGTTCAGATAGACAGATTCGATGTCCGGGATGTCGGCGGCAACCGGGTGGGTGGTCGGCAGCTGATCCTGGCGCCGGGCGCCGGCTTTGTACTGATTGGCGAATGTCACCCATCCGTTCTTGAAGCGGGTCGCTTCCACCTGGGCGAGCACCGACATGAAGGTGGCGAAGCTCTCGTTCAGCCAGAGGTCGTCCCACCAGCGCATTGTCACCAGGTCACCGAACCACATATGGGCCATTTCGTGGAGAATCGCGTTCGCGCGGTCCTCGCGGACCGCCTCGGTAACCTTGGAGCGAAACACCATCGCCTCGTTGAAGGTGACGCAGCCGATGTTTTCCATCGCGCCGGCGCTGAACTCCGGGACGAAGAGCTGGTCATATTTCTGGAACGGATACGGGTACTTGTAGGCTTCGCCGTAGAAATCGAGCCCCTGCTTGGTGACGGTGAAGATCTCCTCCGGATCGAGATATTGCGCCAGGGACTGGCGGCAGAAGATGCCCAGGTCCACGTCACCGTGCCGATCGCGGACGCCGTGGTACGGGCCGGCGACGATCGCGGTCAGGTAGGACGACATCTTCGGCGTCGCCCCGAAGGTCCACCGCTTGATGCTCTCTTTGCCGGCGACGGGTTGGGCCTGGCCGGGATTATTGGACACGACCACCCATTCGCTGGGGGCCAGCACCGTGAAGGTGAAGCTCGCCTTCAGGTCAGGCTGATCGAAACAGGGAAACATGCGATGGGCGTCGAAGGTCTCGAACTGGCTATGAAGGTAGACCTTGTGGTCGATCGGATCCTTGAAGCGGCACAGTCCGGCGCCGATGTTCTGGTAGTCGCAGGTCGCCAGCACGTGGAGCTCGTTCGCATCGCGAAGGTTGCTCAAGCTGATCCGGGCGCCGTTGAATGCGTCCTTCGGGACCTCCTCGCCATTGAGTTCGCAGCTGTCGACCGAGGGCGCGAGGAAATCGATGAAGGTGTTGGCGCCCGGTTCCTGGCACAGGAAGTGGATGGTCGCCTCACAGGCGAAGGTGTCGCTGTCTCGGGTCAGGTCGAGTGAGATGTCGTAGAGAGGCGTCTGGATCAGCTCGGCGCGTCGGCGGGCTTCATCCCGCGTAAGGTTGTTCCCCGGGTGCATCTTCCTTAGTAATGTAGCGGGTGGACGGGGCGTCGGGGCCTAATTAAGCCGCGTAGAGGAGCGGGCCGCTGCCGCAAAGGCGGCGAGAGTCCCGATGGCAACCGCGGCGAGGATCGTCGGGACCCAGCCCGCTCCGACACGGGCAATAACGAGGCCGATCGCCGAGGGGATTAGCGCGCCGCCCACCATCGACGCCGGGAAGAGCCACGAGGTT
>VBGO01000278.1 GCA_005882525.1 Chloroflexota bacterium | reverse complement strand
AGTTCGAGCGGCCGATCGCCGGCTATCAGCTGACCCAGGAAAAGTTGGTCAACATGCTGACCGAGATTACCAAGGGGCAGCTGCTCGCGTTGCAGCTCGGACGGCTCAAGGATCAGGGCAAAGCGACGGCGACCCAGATCTCGATGGCGAAGCTGAACAATGTGCGCGAGGCGCTGCGAATCGCCCGCGGCGCCCGCACCATCCTTGGCGCCAACGGCATCAGCCTCGAGTACCCGGTGATGCGGCACATGAACAACCTGGAGACGGTCCTGACCTACGAAGGCACCGGCGAGATCCACATGCTCGCCATCGGCGAGGAGATCACCGGGCTCAGCGCCTTCAAGTAGCGCTCAGGGCCGGATTTCGCGCGGCTTGTTCGTGTAGATTGCGTTCGCCGGCAGCGCCTTCGCCCAGGTCAGCGAGAATACGTCGTCAACCGTCCACACGCCGATCAGTTTGCCCGCGGCGTGAAGCTCGGCGGCGGTCTCGGGCTCGATCGAGCCCCAGTGCGGGCAGAAGACATCGGCTTCCGCATCGTCCATAACCCGAAGGATGTCAACCGGGCGCGCAGCCTCGAGCACGCCGGTCAGGATCTTGGGCTCGAGCTCGGCGATCCGCTTGATCGAACGGTGGTCGAACGAGATCACCACGACGTCGTCGATCATCCCGGCATCCTTCACCGTCTGGACGAGCGCGTCCTCGATGCCGGCGTAGGGCAGCGGGAGGTTCTTGATCTCGATGGCAACGCCGACTTGACCTTTTGCCAGCGTCAGCACCTCGTCGAGCGAAGGGATGCGCTCGCCCTTGAAGCGAGAATCCTTCCAGCTGCCGGCGTCGAACCGCTGCAGCTCGGCCATGGTGTGATCGCGGACCAGCCCACTACCATCGGTGGTCCGATCGAGCATGTGGTCATGGATGACCGGGAGGCCGCCGTCCTCCGATCGGTGGACATCGCATTCGATCAGATCGACGCCAAGGTCGATCGCGGATCGGAACGAGGCCAGCGTGTTTTCTGGACACTCATCCGGGTTCCCGCGATGACCGCCGAGCAGAATGCGGCCGCCCCGCAGCTTCGCCGCGAGGCCTTCGACGTGGGCGACCGTCACCGGGCAATGCTACGTGAACTGTCGCGAAGTTTTTACATCGACGGCTGCGCGCAAGAAATCTCTAAGACGGCCGTGACACCAGCAACGGCCTCGGCTCGCGCCGGCCGGCTCAGCCATGACCCTACCCAGGATCCAGTCGCTGGTGCTTCGACGGCGGGTACAGGCGCTTGCGATCGTGCTCGTGGTCCCGTTGCTGGCGGTGGCGCCGCTGCACCTCTTGATGCCGGCGACGGCGAAGGCCCACGGGGTGGTCACGCCGGTCCAGGTCGGGATCAGTTTCAGTCCACGCCGTGCCGCCTACCTGGGCCTGGACGCTCGCTCTGCCTTCACCCGGCTCGAGGCGATGCACTTCCGTGTCATCCGCCTCACCGCCTACTGGGATCAGATCGACCAGGACGGTTATGGCGAGCTCGACTGGATGATGAGCGAGGCCAAGCGAGCCGGGCAGCCGATCGCGCTCACGGTGGGCATGAAGGGCCTCGGCTGGCCGGAGTTCTTCATCCCGGATTCGATGATGCCGGCCGCCGGCCTGGTCCAAGGACAGGACGTGGCCTCGGACTCCAGCTTGCGTGACGCCACGCTGTCATTCGTCTCCGACACCGTGCTCCGCTATCGCGACAACCCGGCGTTGATGGCCTGGCAAATCGAGAACGAGCCCTTCAATCGGGCTGGTCCGAAGCGACTCTGGATCGACGCGGAGTTTCTCAAAGACGAGATCACGCGCGTCCGCCAGCTCGATGGCCATCAACGGCCGCTGATCGTCAACGCCTTCAGTCACTTCAACCTCGTCTTCGACCAGGCCTCGGCGCGCCAGGGATTCGACCTGCGGCAATGGCTCGGATTCGAAGCCGACAGCGCCGAGCGCGACGGCCTCTCGGTCCTCAGCCGGGGAGACGTCCTCGGCCTCGATGTCTACACCGCGATCGGCTATAGCTTCCTGGGCCAGGACCACATGAGCCACGCGGATAGCGACTGGCCGGACCGGCTCGCACGAGTCCGCGACCTGGTCCGGAAGCAGGGCAAGCAGGCGTGGATCACCGAGGCGCAGGCCGAACCGTGGGAGTCGGCGACGGATAGCTACGCCGACCCGAAGAGCACCAGCCCGCAGGCGATCCGGAGCATCTTCGCGAACCTCAAGGACGCCGGGTTCAGCACCGTCCTGTTCTGGGGCAGCGAGTACTGGCTGTGGCGGGCGGAGCAGGGCGATCCCCGCTGGATCGACACGATCAGGGCGATCCTTCGCGGGGAAGCGCGGGCGCCGGCGATGACGATCTAGAACACGGCCCAGTTGACGGTCGACAGTACGTCATCGGTGAAATCCTGGCCGGGCTGTTGCAGGTAGAGGTAGCCGATCAGCCGGGCGACCCGTGCCTCCTGGTAGTAGTAGCGGCGATGGTCCTCATAGGCGGTCGAATGGATCGCCTGGCCGCTCTGTCCCTGGGCGGCGCTCTCTTCGGCCGTGAGGATCAGGTCATAGTTCTCCAGGAAGCGTCGGACCCGAGTGTTGCGGTACAGCGCCAGTCGAGGAGGCGTGGCGCTGGCCAGGTCGGCCGTGATCCGCTGGAAATCCTGGCGCATGGCGGCGAGGGCGCCCGCGGGCGGGGATGACTGGGTCTCGCGGTCGAGATCCTGGTTCAGCGTGGCCATCGACCGCGTGACCCGGTCGAGGTAGTCGGACTCGGCCGTCTGCAGGTCATCGGGTCGCACATAAGGCAGAGTGACCTGGCCATGCCGGAAGTCGATCACCTCGTAGCCGACTTCGCCACCGCTCGCCGCGTCCTGCAGGAAGAACGCGTCCACCGGCGGTGATTGCCTGGCGCTGTAGCGGTAGAACCCCACTCGATGCGACTGCACGTCGCGCAGCTTGGCCTGGTGCTCGGCGAGGCAGAGGTCGCCGAAGTCTGTCAGGCCCGGACGCTGCAGGATGAACAGCCGCGCATTGGAGTAGTTGGCTACCGTCGAATCAGCCGTATCCAGGACGAAGGCTTCGTAGAGCGTGGCATCCTGTTTGGCGGCGGCCAGCGCCGTCGCCATCGACTGGATGCCGGCAACGTCGAGCGGGCGCCGGCCATAGGCGTTCATCTCGATGGTGCTCCCACTCCGCCAGCAGTGCAGGGCCTGCAGGCCGCTGCGCAGCGTTGGACAGCTGATCGCTTGCTCGCTGGCCCGAAGGGGGCGACGGTCCGCGGAGACGCCGGCGAAGGCGAGGAAGACGATCGCAACCCCGAGGCACAGCGCGGAAAGACCCGCCACCCAGGCGCGCAGACCCCGGCGAAGGGCCGCCGGGATCAGCCGCCGGCTGAGCAGCAGCAGGATGACAGCCGTGGGGATGAACAGGATGGTGTAGGACGCCAGGCCGAAGACGGTGTCGGCTTGCGCCGTGCACGGCATCCCGGGGTAGGCCGCGCCGGCGCGAACTGGCGCGATCAGCCAGGCGATGAGCAGCAAGCCGACCGGCCAGAGCCACTCGAGCCACCGCCGGTGGCGGCCGGAGTGGCGCGCGGCGAGCGTCACTGGGCCAGGGTGATGACGGTCTGCCGGCGCGGCGGCAACATATAGTGGATGCCCGGCTCCAGACGGCCCTTACGATCCAGGCCGCCCGCCTGGAGAAAGGCGCGGGTCCGGGCGTAGGCTTCGTCGATCAGCCGGTCGACCTGGCTGAAATCGGTTCCGGCGGTGCCGAATTCGACGTTGGGGACCAGCAGGCAGATCTCCGCCTCGCCCGCGTAGCGCTGATACTCCTCCAGCATGCGCTGGCCGAGCATGATCTGGAT
>VBGO01000277.1 GCA_005882525.1 Chloroflexota bacterium | reverse complement strand
GCCGCAAACGATCGCCATGGCACCAACTAAGCCTCAGCCGTTAGTGCGTTACACCGTTTTGCCGGTATCAGGTTTGGTCGTTTGTGACCCTCAAATCGGGGGTAGGTACGAGCCGTGGACATGCTCGATATCCTCCGCCGGCAAGCGGGTCGCTTTCAGTGCCCCAAGTGCGGGCAGAGCCTCGCAGATTGTCGGCTCGAGATGGTGGTGCAACAGGACGAGCAGTCCCTGGTCAAAGTCACCTGCGCCCATTGCCAGGACGCGCGGCTGATCGCCGTCGCCTTAGCGGCCGAAGCGCCTTCCGCACCGGTGATCGAGGTTCGCGACCAGCCCATGGAGGAACTGGGAGCACCCATCACCGCGGACGACGTCCTCGACGTTCGCCTGGCCCTGGCCGGACACGAGGGCGACCTGGCCGCCCTCCTTCGCTAACTCTGGCTGTCACCAGTCGGTAACAATCCAAAGCCGACACCGCCGGCGCTGGACTTGACCCAACCCCGACCGTAAGATTGGCGCGATGAAGAGGGGATGGCGCCGCGCGCTGGGCGCGAGCCTGCTGGCGGTTGCCACCTGGTCGGCCGGTGGGCTGTCGGCCGCCGCCGGGCCGTCGGTGCCGACCTTTAATCAGCGCTCCCTCCAGTGGTCGCGGGACGCGCTCGGGAGTGACCCGGTCGATACGATCGGCTCGGCCGGCTGCGCCCTGACTGCGGTCACTATGGTGACGGCCGCCTATGGCTACTCGACGAATCCGCAGCGATTGAACCGCTGGCTCACCGCCCACGGCGGTTACATCGAGAACGACCTGCTGCTCTGGCGGCAGGCTGGCGCCGCCACCCAGGGCGCCGTGCGCTGGCAGTGGCTCCACGTCCCGGGCATCGTCTCGCAGCTCAAGACCGATGCCCAGGACATCGAAGACCTTCCGCCGCAGTCACTGGTCGAAGCGCAGCTCGATGCCGGCCGGCTGGTGGTGGCCGAGGTTCGGCTGTCGGGTCACATGCACTTCGTCGTGATCACCGGCCACAGTGGCGGCAGCCTTTATATCAACGACCCCTGGTACGGTGACCGCACCACGCTGCAGGCGCGCTACGGCACCTACCGACAGGCGGTCCACTCAGCTCAGGTCTTCTACCGCAGCTAGCGACCGGCTGGCTCTGGCTCAGGCGGCAGCGGCTAACTCGTCGTCGTAGCCGGCCGCGCCCCACTGCGGGGTCCGCTGCGCCAGGGCGGCGCACAGGTTCGCGAAGGTATCCGGCCGGAACAGGGCGCGATCGAGCTTCACGACCTCCGTTCCGGCGGCGATCTCGAGGTGCCCGCCCTGGCGGGTGATCACCTGGTTCGCCCCCCGCACGCGGTTCCAGGGAACCAGGCGCGGCTGCCGGTTGAGCCAGGCGTGACCGACCGGGCGGAGCGCGATTCCCTCGCGGGTCACGATCACCTCGGTCCACTCGATGAAGAAGCTATGGAAGAGCAGGCCCAGGCTGAACGCCAGCCCGCAGCCCATGGCGATGGCCAGGGCGGCAAACGAGCCGCTATGGGTTTCGGAGATTTCGATCACCGCCAGCACGAAGCCGAGGGCGCAGGCCGCGATCGGCACGCCGGGCCAGAGGATGACGAGCCGGTTGAGCGGGCTATCTGGCCGAAAGCTCATGCGTGTCTCATACCGTATCGACGCCGATCGAGGCCAACATTTCGGCGATCGATTCGCCGCAGAGCTGTTGCCCGGACGTAACGGTTAGCGGCGGTTCCCGTCCCGGTCGCCGCGCCGTTGAGGCCTAAACGTCCAGTTCTTTGACGTCGAGGTCGCGCAGCTCGGGCGGCGCAGAGAGGCCGTTGTCGACCAGGATGCGGAGCAACCGCAGCACGTAGCGGGCCCCGTTCAGATTGACGCCGTGCTGCCGGGTCAGCGTCTGGATCGCCTGCAGCTTGCGCACATCCCGCTGAGAGAAACGGCGCCGGTTGGTGGAGGTCCGCTTGGGCACCACCAGGCCAAGGTGCTCGTACATCATCAAGGTGCGCGGGTGGGTCTGCAGAATCTCGGAGGCGACGCTGATGGTATAGATCGGCTTATCGAGTGAGAGGCTCGTGTCCGTCGGCGCCCGGCGGGTTACTCCTTTAGCCAATCCTCTATGCCCTCTGAAAGGCTGGTCGGCGTCGTTCGCGCTTTGATGAGGTACTCGTGCGCCCCGAGCCGCAGTCCTCGCGCGACCAGATCCTCTTCATCGTAGTTAGAGAGGATGATAACCGGAATATCGCGCGTCTTCTCCTGCGCCCGTAATTTCCTCAAGACCTCGAGCCCGTCCATCTTTGGCAGACGAATGTCGAGAAAGATGATGTCGGGCGTCAGGTCGCCGGCCTTCTTCAGGCCTTCCTCGCCGTCGAGCGCGGTGTTGACCCGATAACCGTCGAGCTCCAACTTCAGCCGGTACATTTCGAGCACGGAGGGATCGTCTTCCACGAGGAGGACGTCCACCAGGTCCGCATCGACCTGGCTCGCCGGGTTCGCGCCGGCGCTGCGGCGCGTCTTACTTTCCATAACACTCCCTTTGGCGCGAAGCAGTATAGACGAAGTTGGCCCATCTGGCGGCCCTTATGCGTAGCAATACGCTCCACTTCGGACGAGGCATACGCCCGGGGTCGAATCCCTCCAAAAAAGTTTAAGGCCCTCCGAGAGGAGGGCCCGAAGAGGGGGGCAAAGAAACGTATCTCGGATTATAGAGAGGGTCCACAGCCCTGTCAACAGGAGGGCAGTCAGAAAGTATCCCGCCCGTACTGTCGATAAAGTGGCAGTCCGTCGCATAAAGATCCGCAAAAATCACCCCTCTCTGACGGCGCAAGAACATGGTCGAGCGCGGTCCAGGCGGCCGGGGCTCAGACGTCCAGCTGCGAGACGTCGATATCGCGCAGCTCGACGGGCGCCGGCAGCTGATGCTCCTGGAGCAGCTTCAGCAGCTTCATGATGTAGCGGACGCCGGCCAGGTTCACGGAGTGGTGGCGGGTGAGCTTCTGGATGGTCTGCAGCTTCATGACATCCCGCTGCGAGAAACGCCGGCGATTGGTGGACGTCCGCTTGGGAACGACCAGGCCAAGATGCTCGTACATCATGAGCGTTCGGGGATGGGTCTCCAGAATCTCCGAGGCCACGCTGATCGTATAGATCGGCTTGTCGAGGGAGATATTCGTATCGCGTCGGGTATCACGCTTGACGGCGGTTGCCATAGGGCCCTCCATGATGTTTGTGCCTCCCGGTCTTGAATACGCCAGTGCTGCGTGACCTCCCCGACCGGCGAAATCCACCAGAGTATAGGTGCGTCCCGGGGCGGAGCTCAACGCAGGATCCGTAAATACATATGAACTCACATGACCGCCCAGTTCCACTCTCAGGAATTAGCCATAATCGCAGTGCT